>NZ_JCBANG010000014.1:0-97652 GCF_059760905.1 Achromobacter sp. 1011811831 | reverse complement strand
GGCTCAGCCCGCCCGCGCCGCGTCCTCCAGGATCAGCTCGGCGCCGCGCTCGGCCACCATCATCACGGCGGCCTGGGTATTGCCGGACACCATCCTCGGCATGACCGAGGCGTCCACCACTCGCAGGCCGTCCAGCCCGTTCACGCGCAGCCGGGAATCCGTCACGGCATCCGCGTCCGCGCCCATGCGGCAGGTGCCGATCGGGTGATAGATGGTCTGGCCGTTCTGGCGCGCGAAGTCCAGCCATTCGTCGTCGCTCTGCACGTCCTTGCCCGGACTCAGCTCGGCCGCCACGAAGGGCTGCAGGGCCGGCCGCGAGACGATGCGGCGCGCCGCCCGCATGCCGCCGACCAGGCTGTCGCGGTCGATCCGCGCCGCCAGGAAGTTGGGGCGGATGGCGGGCGCGGCCAGCGGATCGGCCGACACCGCATGGATCGAGCCCACCGATTCTGGCCGCAGCTGCGCCACGCCGATGGTCATGCCGGGAAAGCGGTCCAGGATGCGCTCGGCCGCGTTGGCATAGCTGGCGTGCACGAAGAAGAATTGCACGTCGGGCAGCGCGAGCTGCGGCGCGCTCTTGACGAAACCGTGCGCCAGCCCCGTGCCCAGCGTCAGGATGCCCTGGCGCGACAGCGCGTAGCGCGCCACCTGGCGCGCCAGCCGCCAGCCGCGCGACATCTCGTTCAGCGTCACCGTATTCTTCACGCGCCAGTTCATGCGCGTGGCGTAGTGGTCGATGTAGTTCTCGCCCACCTGCGGCAGCGCGTGCGCCAGCGGAATGCCCAGGCGGGCCAGCAACGCGGGATCGCCCACGCCCGACAGCTCCAGCAACTGCGGCGATTGCACCGCGCCCAGGCACAGCAGCGTTTCGCGACGCGCGCGCACCACATGCTCGCCGTCCTTGCCGCGATAGGCCAGGCCGACGCAGCGCCTGCCCTCGAACAGCAGCCGCGTGATGCGCGCGCCGCACTCGACGGTCAGGTTGGGCCGGCCCGAGGCCGGTTTCAGGTAGCCGTCCACCACGCTCCAGCGTCGCCCCCGGTGCTGCAGCACCTGGTAGTAGCCCACGCCTTCCTGGCTGCCGGCGTTGTAATCGGGATTGAGCGGCTGGCCGTCCTGCTGCGCGGCCTTCAGGAAGGCCTCGGCCACCGGGTAGCGTTCCGAGACTTCATGCAGGCGCATGGGGCCGTCGCGGCCGCGCCCCGCGCCGCCTTTTTCATAGGTTTCGATCTTGCGGAACAGGCGTTCGGCCTGGGCCCAGTTCCAGCCCGCCGCGCCGGCCGCTTCCCAGCCGTCGTAGTCCGCCGGCTGGCCGCGCACGTAGATCATGCCGTTGATCAGGGTGGAGCCGCCCACGCCCTTGCCGCGCGGCACGGCGATGCGGCGGCCATGCACGTTGTCCTCGGGCTCGGTGGAGAAGCGCCAGTTGTAGTCGGGATCGACCAGCAGCTTGGAAAAGCCCGCCGGAATGCCGATCCAGGGGCTGCGGGCCTCGTGGCCGGCCTCCAGCATCAGCACGCGGTACTTGCCGTCGGCGCTCAGGCGGTTGGCCAGGATGCAGCCGGCGGTGCCGCCGCCGGCGATGATGAAATCGTAGTCGCCCATCTGCTCAGGCCCGCACGCCCATCATCTCGGCCATCAGCGCGATCTGGCAGGCCAGCATGGGCGCGCCATGGTGGATGCGGCAGCCGCGCGCCGCCGCCGCTTGCAGCAGCGCCGTGTCGCGCGGCTGCATGATGACCTCGCACACCAGCTGGTCCGGCGTCAGGCGGCCGGCATCCAGCGGCAGCGGATCCGCGTCGCGCATGCCCAGCGAGGTGCCGTTGACGACCAGGTCGTGGCCGGACGGATCCGCCGTGCCGATGTCGATGCGGGCATCCGGCAGCAGCGACAGGATGCGCGCCTTCAGGTCCTCGGCCTTGGCCGTCGTGCGGTTGGCGATCGTCAGCCGCGCCACGCCGGCCTGCGCCAGCGCGAAGCCGATGGCGTTGGCCGCGCCGCCGGCGCCGGCCAGGTAGGCGCTCTTGCCCTTCGGGTCCACGCCGGCTTCGATCAGGCCGCCGACGAAGCCCTCGCCGTCCAGCATGTGCGCCGTCAGCTGGCCGTCGGCGTCGCGCCGCACCACGTTGGCCGCGCCGATCTTGCGCGCCACCGGCGTGGCCTCGTCGACCAGGTCCAGGATGGCCGTCTTGTGCGGCATGGTGACGATGAAGCCGCCCAGGTTCCGCAACTGGCGCAGCCCCTGCACGATCTGAGCCAGCTCCGCCGGGCGCGCGTGGAACGGCACGCACACGCCGTCGAAGCCCAGGCGCGCGAAATGCTCGTTCATGCGCTGCGGCGTCTTCACGTGGTGGATGGGGTCGGCCAGGATGCCGAACAGCCGGGTATGGCCGCTGATTTCCTTCATGGTGTGCTCCGAGGCTATTTCTGTTCCAGCAGCTCGCGCGCCACGGCGGCGATGCCGTCGGCGTCCAGCCGGTAGTGGGCATACAGCGCGGTGGGCGGCGCGATCAGGCTGTATTCGTCATGAATGCCATGGCGGCGCAGGCGCACGCCCAGGCCGCCGTCGGCCAGCACCTCGGCCACGGCCGAGCCCAGCCCGCCCATCACATTGTGCTCTTCCACCGTCAGCATGCGGCCGGCGGCGCCGGCCGCGGCCAGCACCGCGTCGCGATCCAGCGGCTTGATGGTGGGCATGTCGATCACGCCGACCGACAGGCCGGCCTCGCGCAGCCGTTCGGCGGCCTGCAGCGCCGCGTGCACGGCGATGCCGCAGGCGATGATGTTCAGGTCGCCGCCCAGCGCGTGCGTGATGGCGCGGCCGAACTGGAACGGCGCGCCATCGGCGTAGACCTGCGGATCGCGGCCTCGGCCGATGCGGAAGTAGATGGGCTCGGGCCAGTCGACGCTGGCCTTGATGGCCGAGGCCAGCTGCGGGCCGTCTGCCGGCGACACCACGGTCAGCCCGGCGATGGCGCGCGTGGTGGAGATGTCTTCGGTGGCATGGTGCGAGGTGCCGTAAAAGCCCAGGCTGATGCCGGTGTGATGGCCGATCAGGCGCACCGGCAGCCGGGTATAGGCCACGTCCATGCGGATCTGCTCGCAGCACAGCAGGCCCAGGAAGGACGCGAAGGTGGCGACGAAGGGCATCAGCCCCGTGGTGGCCATGCCGGCGGCGGCCGAGACCATGTTCTGTTCCGAGATGCCGAACTGCACATAGCGTTCGGGAAAGGCGGACGCGTAGCGGTTCAGGCCGTTCGAGTATTGCAGGTCGGCCGAGCCGGCCACGACGGGATGGCCGGCGCGCGTCAGATCGATAAGCGCGTCGGACAGATAGGACAGGCCGGGCGTGACCGCGTTGAGCGCGCGGTACTGCCAGGAATCAGGGGAGAGCGGCGCGGACGGCGCCAAGGCGTGTGGCCGGGTGTGCTGCTGGGATTGCGGCATGGCGGTTCAGATCTCGCGGGACAGGATTTCGGCGACAGCGGCATCGGCATCGGACGGGGCCAGGTAGCCCAGGTGCCAGCCGGGTTCGGTTTCCATATGGGACACGCCCTTGCCCTTGACCGTGCGGGCGATCACGCAGGCGGGCCGCTCGCGCGCGCCGTCCGCGCGCAGCCGGCGCAACAGCGCGGTCAACGCGGACAGGTCGTGGCCGTCGACCTCGTGCACGTCCCAGCCGAAGGCGCGCCACTTGTCGGCCAGCGATTCCACGCCGATCACGTCGTCGACCCGGCCATCGAGCTGGTAGCCGTTGCGGTCGACGATGGCGATCAGGTTGGACAGCCGGTGATGGGCGGCGAACAGCGCCGCTTCCCAGACCTGCCCTTCCTGCATCTCGCCGTCGCCCAGCATGACGAAGACGCGGAAATCGCGCTGTCCCAGACGCGCGCCGACCGCCATGCCGGCGCCGTTGGACAGCGCGTGGCCGATGGAGCCGGAGCTGAAGTCCACGCCCGGCACCTTGCTCATGTCGGGATGGTCGCCCAGCGGGCTGCCCAGGCGGGTGTAGTCATCCAGCCAGTCGCGCGGAAAGAAATCATGGTCGGCCAGCACCGGGAACAGACCGACGGCGGCATGCCCCTTGCCCATGAGGAAGCGGTCGCGGTCCGGCCAGGCGGGTTCGCCCGGCCGCAGCCGCATCACGCCGTAGTACAGCGCGGCGAAGATCTCGGCGCAGGAAAAGACCGAGCTGTAGTGGCCGACCTTGGCGATTTCGATCAGGCGGATGGTTTCGAGCCGGATGTGACGGGCCTTGCCCCGCAGCATCCGAAGCTCGTCCTGGGTGGGCATTTCCAGGTCCTGGGGCATGGCGTCTCCTGCCGTTTTTAGATATATCATATATAATATACCCATCGCGCTCGAATTGGCTATGCCGGGCTAGAATTCGTTCCGGATTCACCCGTTCCTTCCCATACGCACGCCGCAACCGCCATGCCCAGCCTTAAACCGGTCAAGAAAGAGAACCTGTCCGTCAGGGTCTACAACGAAATCCGCAACGCCCTGATCAACGGGCAGTACGAGCCTGGCGAACGCCTGATCATCGGCGAGCTGGCCCAGGAAATGGGCGTGTCCATCACGCCCGTGCGCGAGGCCATCTTCCGGCTCATCAGCGAGCAGGGCCTGGAGATGCAGGCCGCCACCGCGGTCTACGTGCCCTATGTGAATTCCGAGAAGCTGCGCGAGATCCAGCAGATCCGCTTCCACCTTGAAGGCATGGGCGCGGCGGAAGCCGCCAAGCACATCACCCGCAAGCAGCTCGACAACCTGATCGCGCTGCAACAGGAATTCCTGTCCTACACGGCCAGCGATCCCAAGCGGGCCAGCTACCTGAACCGCAAGTTCCATTTCGGCATCCTCGAAGCCAGCAACAAGCCCATCCTGCGCAACACGGTGGAATCGTTCTGGGTCATCACCGGCCCCATCCTGAAGGTCTTCCACGTCAAGACCGCCGGCATCGACTACACCCAGGACGAGCATCGCCACGGGGCCGTGCTGGCCGCGCTGGAGGCGCGCGACTCCGAGGCCGCCGCCCGCGCCATCCAGGCCGACCTGGTCTGGGGCGGCAAGATCATGATCGACTGGCTGGTCGAGCGCGAGAAGGAAATGGACTACCGCCCGCCCGCCCCACGCAAATAGGAAACCGCATGCTGACGATCTTCGGCGCTCCCGGCCGCTACATACAGGGCCCCGACGCACTGGACACCCTGGGCGAGCAGGCCGCCCTCTTCGGCCGCCGCGCCGCGCTGGTGATCGACGGCCCCATGCATGCCATCCTGGGCGCGCGCGCCCAAGCGCTGTGCGCCGCCAGCCAGGTGCGGGCAATGCCGCTGATCGTCGAAGGCGACCTGACGCCCGGGACCATCGAAGCGCTGCGCGCGCAGGCCGGCAGGCTTGACGCCGACATGGTCATCGCGGTGGGTGGCGGCAAGGCGCTGGACGCCGGCAAGGCGGTGGCGCGCTCGCTGCACTGCCACCTGATCACCGTGCCGACCGCGGCGTCGAACGACGCCCCCACCAGCAAGAACTACGTGCTCTACGACGCCGACCACAACCTGCTGGCGGTCGAGCACATGCTGTTCAACCCCACCATCGTGCTGGTGGACACCACCGTCATCGCCAGCGCGCCGGCCGCCTTCTTCCGCGCCGGGCTGGGCGATGCCGTGTCCAAGAAGTTCGAGGCCGAGCAATGCCGGCGCCACGGCGGCGCCAATATGTATGGCGGCAAGCCGCCGCTGGCCGCGCAGCTGCTGGCCGAGGGCTGCCTGCGCATCCTGCTGGAAGACGGCGCCCAGGCGCTGGCCGTGGCCGGCACCGGCCGGCCCACGCCCGCCTTCGAGCGCGCGGTGGAAGCCATGATCCTGCTGAGCGGGCTGGGCTTTGAAAGCGGCGGCCTGTCCATCGCCCACGCGCTCACGCGCGGCCTGCCCCGCATCGCCGGCCTGGCCACCTCGGCCCACGGCATGCAGGTGGCGCTGGGACTGCTGGTGCAACTGGATCTGGAAGCGCGCGACGACGGCGTGCTGGCCGCGCTGACGAGCTGGTACGCGCAAGTGGGCCTGCCCGTCAGCCTGCGCGAGCTGGGCGCCACGGCGCCGACGGACGCAGAGCTGGAAACCGCCGCCACCCTGACCTTGAACGCGCGCCACGCGGCCAACTTCGACCGGACGCTGTCGGTGGCCGAACTGGCCGCCGCGCTGCGACGGCGCGCCTGAGACCGGCAGCCTGAAACGCGCGCCGCGCATTCCTGCCTTTGCCTGTCGCGTGATCGACAAACCGGCGCCGCGATCTTCGGCGCCGGCGGGCCTCATCCCATCAATAGAGTTTCTGCGTGAAGCCGTCCACCACGATGGCCTGGCCGCTGACGCTGCGCGCCGCCTCGCTGGCGTTGAACAGCACCATGTTGGCGATGTCGCGCGCCGTGACCATGCGGCCCATCGCGGCCTGGTTCTCGTAGAGCGCGGCGATCTCCTCCACCGGCTTGCCCAGCGTCTCGGCCTTGGCGGCGATGACGGCGCGGATGCGCGGCCCTTCCACCGCGCCCGGCAGGATCGCGTTGACGCGGATGCCGTGCGGGCCCAGCTCGATGGCCAGCGACTTGGTGAAGCCGATCACCGCCCATTTCGACGCCGAATAGACCGAACGGCCGGCGAAGCCCAGGTGGCCGGCGGCCGAGGACAGGTTGATCATCACGCCGGCCTTGGACGCTTTGAGCAGCGGGATGGCCTGGCGCGCGCACAGGAACTGGCCGGTGATGTTGACGGCCAGCGTGCGATCCCAATCTGCCTTGGACAGGGTCTCGACGAAGCCGGTGGGGCCGGCCACGCCGGCATTGTTCACCAGCACGTCCAGCCCGCCCAGCTCGCGCGCCACGGCCCGGAACAGGGCCGCCACGCTGTCCTCGTCCGATACGTCGGCGCGCAGCGCGCGCACGCCGGGCAGCTCGGACGGCAGCGCGGCCAGCCGGGGCTCGTTCACGTCGCAGACGAACACCTGGGCGCCGGCGCGGTGAAACACGCGGGCCATCTCCAGGCCCAGCCCGTCGGCGCCCGCGGTGATCAAGACCTTCTTTCCAGCGAAATCGACTTCTTCGAACATGCTAGCTGCCTCCTGGTTCTCACATGGCCAATGCCACTTGGTGATATACGATATATTTTTTCATTACGCGGAATAGGATTCCGAAATCAAAACAGGGACAGGCTTTCCGGCAGGCTGAAGCAGCCCGCAATCTTGCCTTTCGTTGCGCCAGAATCGGCCGCAAAGGCTTTATTCATGCGGCTTGAGGGAAATCCCCGATTCGTCCTCCTGGCACCGCCACTAGAATCCATGGCGAGGTTTCACGACCCGATATCACATATATCATATATTCAAAAGACGGACGCAGCACCGGCCAGTCCGCATCCCATACCGACAAAGGAGCGCAGATGTACAAGTTCAAGAAACTCGTCCTGGCCTTGGGGCTGTGCGGCGCGGTGGCGACCGGAACCGCGGCGGCGGACATGAAGGTGGGCGCCCTCTTCCCATTCAGCGGCGCGCTGGCGCTGCTCGGGCAGGAGAGCTATCGCGGCCTGGAGCTGGCCGTCAACGAGATCAACGCCGCGGGCGGCATCAACGGCGAGAAGATCCAGATCATCAAGGCCGACGCGGTCGACCCGACCCAGGCCGTGTCCGAAACCAAGCGCCTGATCTCGTCCAACGTGATCGGCGTGTTCGGCAGCTACGCGTCCGGCATTTCCTACGCCGCCTCGCCGGTCACCGAGCTGGCGGGCGTGCCCTACTTCGAGCTGGGCGCCACCGCCCACAAGATCACCACGCGCGGCTACAAGTACCTGTTCCGCAGCAATCCCAACACGGCGCTGTACGGCGTGTCCGTGGTCAACGCGCTGCACGAGACCATCGCGCCGGGCATGGGGCTGAACCCTAAGGACATCAAGATCGGCATCATCCACGAGGACGGCCCCTACGGCACCGACGTGGCCGCCACCGAGAAGAAGCGCGCGCAGGAACTGGGCTACACGGTGGCCGAGGTGCTGCCCTATTCCGCCAAGACGGTGGACCTGTCCTCGCTCATCCTGCGCCTGAAGGGCGCCAAGGTGGACGTGGTGCTGCAGACGGCCTACCAGAACGACGCCATCCTGTTCTTCAGCCAGGCGCGCGCGGCGGGCTTCAAGCCCAAGGTCGTGATCGGCGCGGGCGGCGGCTATTCGCTGGCCGACACCGCCAAGGCGGTGGGCGCCGACATGAACGGCGTGTTCGACCTGGACTTCCCGCAGTCCTCGATCAATCCGGCCGGCGCACCGGGGCTGGACAAGTTCCTGGAAGCCTACAAGTCCACCTACAAGAGCGATCCGCAGTCGGGCCACAGCCTGACCAACTACGTGGGCGCCAAGGCCTTCTTCGACGCCATCGCCAAGGCCAAGTCCACCGACAAGGACAAGATCCGCGCCGCGGTGCTGGCCTACAAGGTGCCGGCGGGCCAGACCGCCAACGGCTGGGCCTTCGACTTCGGCGAGGACGGCCAGAACAACGCATCGACCTTCTACGTGATGCAGTGGCAGGACGGCAAGCTGGTCACCATCGCGCCCAGCAACCTCGCCCTCGGCAAGCCGGTATTCAACAAGTAAACGCCGAGCCGGCATCCGGCGCCAGGACCGCCCGCGGGGGCTCCTCGCGCCGGCCGCCGGACACACGCGGCCCCGCCGTCGCCCGGCCGGGGCCGTGCATCGACTAGAGGTTGCATCATGGATATCTTCATACAACTGGTCATCAACGGCCTGTTGCTGGGCGGCGCGTACACCATCATCAGCCTGGGGCTGACGCTGATCTTCGGCGTGGTGCGCGTGGTCAACTTCGCGCACGGCGAGTTCCTGATGGTGGGCATGTACCTGGTCTACCTGATCGCCGCGCAGTTCGGCGTCCATCCCTACCTGGGCCTGGCGCCGGTCGCCGTCATCCTGTTCGCGCTGGGCGCGCTGACGCAGAAGGGCATCATCCAGCCGCTGCTCAACGCCGACCAGCACATCCAGATCTTCGCCACGGTGGGCGTGTCCACCATCCTGCTGAACCTGGCCCTGGTGCTGTTCGGCGCCAACGTGCTGCGCGCGCCGGTACAGCTGGGCACCAGCGCCATCGACGTGGGCAGCTACTCGATGGTGAGCGGCCAGATCATCACCTTCGTGGTGGGCATCAGCCTGGCGGTGCTGCTGCACCTGTTCATGCACCGCACCTACCTGGGCCGCGCGCTGCGCGCCGTGGCCCAGCACCGCTACGCCGCCACGCTGATGGGCGTGAACGTGAACAACGTCTACGCCATTGCGTTCGGCCTGGGCACGGCCTTCGTCGGCATCGCCGCCGGCCTGCTGGCGCCGCAGTACCCGGTGTTCCCGACCGTGGGCACGTACTTCGTGCTGACGGCCTTCGTCATCGTGGTGCTGGGCGGGCTGGGCAGCCTGTACGGCGCCGTGGCCGGCTCGATGATCATCGGCATCGTCGACACGCTGGCCGGCTACTACGTCGCGCCCGACCTCAAGGAGGTCGTGTATTTCGGGATCTTCCTGCTGATCCTCGTCCTGCGTCCGACCGGCCTGTTCGGCGTCGGCACGGAATGAACGGAACGACAAGGAGAAAAAACATGTTCCCCGATCTACGCAGCCCCAAGGGCTATGTCGGCCTGATCCTGATGCTGGCCATGCTGGCCGCGCCGCTGGCGCTGGGCACGCCGTTCTGGACCAACCTGTTCGTGCTGCTGTTCGTGTTCTCGGCCCTGTCGGTGGCCTGGAACATCGTCGGCGGCTACGCCGGCCAGCTGTCGCTGGGCCACGCCGTGTTCTACGGCATCGGCGGCTACACCGCCACGCTACTGACGCAGAACTTCGGCATCTCGCCCTGGTTCGGCATGCTCGCCGGCGCCGTGATCTCGGCGGCCGTGGCCGTCGTGATCAGCTATCCCACGCTGCGCCTGCGCGGCCCCTTCTTCGCGCTGGCGACCATCGCCATCCTGGAGGTGGTGCGCCTGCTGGTGATCCACGAGGAAAGCTGGACCGGCGGCTCCAGCGGCATCAGCCTGCCGCTGAACATCGGCTGGACCTGGATCGTGTTCCGCGAGAAGGCCAACTACGTGCTGATCGCCTTCGCGCTGTTCGCGCTGGTGACCTGGGTGTCCTGGTACATGCGCAAATCGCGCATCGGCCACTACCTGATCGCCATCCGCGAGCGCGAGGACGCGGCGCTGGCCGTGGGCATCCACACCGTGCGCATGAAGATCATCGCCGCCGTGGTGTCGGCCATGCTGACCAGCATCGTCGGCGCCTTCCACATCACCTACCTGACCTTCGTCGACCCCAGTTCGGCCTTCTCGCTGGAGCTGTCGGTGCAGGTGGCCATGTTCGCGCTGATCGGCGGGCTGGGCACGGTGGCCGGTCCCATCGCCGGCACCTTCCTGGTGCTGCCCATCGCCGAACTGGCGCGCGGCTGGCTCAGCAGCGTGGGCAACGGCATGCACGGGCTGATCTACGGCCTGATCCTGGTGGCCGTGGTGCTGACCATCCCGCGCGGGCTGGCCGGCGCGTTCGGCCCGATGATCGAGCGCTGGCTGGCGCGCCTGCCCTACCTGGGCGCGCCGCGCCGCCCCGCTCCACCGCCGCAGCAGGCGCGGCCGGCGGGACCGGCGGCCGCCGGCCAGCCGGTGCTCAAGGCCGACAGGCTGTTCAAGAGCTTCGGCGGCCTGCGCGCCACCAACGACGTGTCGCTGACGCTGAACCAGAACGAGATCCTGGGCATGATCGGCCCCAACGGCGCGGGCAAGACCACGGTGTTCAACCTGCTGTCCGGCTTCCTGTCGCCGGACCAGGGTTCGGTGTCCATGCTGAACGCGCGCGGCGAGTGGGTCAGCTGCAAGACGCCGGATGCGTTCGCCCACCAGGGCCTGGGCCGCACCTTCCAGATCGCCAAGCCCTTCACCGGCCTGACGGTGCTGGAGAACATCATGCTGGGCGCGTTCATCCGCACGTCCAGCCGCGACGAGGCCGAGCAGATCGCGCTGCGGGTGGCCGAGCAGACCGACCTGACCCGGCACCTGGACACCGAGGCGCGCAACCTGACCGTGGGTGGCATGAAGCGCCTGGAAGTGGCGCGCGCGCTGGCGATCCAGCCGCGCATCCTGCTGCTGGACGAGGTGATGGCGGGCCTGAACCCCACCGACATCGAGAAGTCCATCCAGATGATCCGCCGCATCCGCGACTCGGGCGTGTCGGTGCTGCTGATCGAGCACATGATGCAGGCCACCATGGCGCTGTCCGACCGCATCGTGGTGCTGAACGAAGGCGCGGTGCTGGTCAGCGGCGCGCCCAGGGACGTGGTCGAGAACCCCGCCGTCATCGAGGCCTATCTGGGCAAGGAGTATCAGGATGCTTAAGGTTTCGAAGCTGTGCTCGGGCTATGGCAAGAGCCAGGTGCTCAACGGCCTGGATTTCGAGGTGCGCGCCGGCGAAATCGTCACGCTGATCGGCGCCAACGGCGCCGGCAAGACCACCACGCTCAAGACGCTGTGCGGCGTGGTCGCGGCCACCGGCGGCAAGGTCGAGTTCGAGGGCCGGGACCTGACCAACCGTCCGCCCTTCGACATCGTCGACGCCGGCATCACCATGATTCCGGAAGGCCGCCAGCTGTTCCCGCACTTCACCGTGAAGGACAACCTGCTGATGGGCTCGTACAAGCGCGCCGCGCGCCCCATCGTGCAGCGCAAGCTCGAAGAAGTGCTGCAGATCTTCCCGCGCGTGCGCGAGCGGCTGGCCCAGTACGCCGGCTCGCTGTCCGGCGGCGAGCAGCAGATGGTGGCGATCGCGCGCGGCATGATGGCCGACCCCAAGCTGCTGGTGTTCGACGAGCCCTCGCTGGGCCTGTCGCCGCTGCTGGTGCAGCAGATGTTCGACATCATCCGCGACGTCACCGCGCACGGCGTGACCGTGCTGCTGGTGGAGCAGAACGTGTTCCGCACGCTGCGCCTGGCCGACCGCGGCTACGTGCTGGAGAACGGCGCCATCGTGCGCGCCGGCACCGGCGCCGAGCTGCTCGGCGATCCCCATGTCAAGAAGGCCTACCTGGGCCACTGAACCTCACGCAAAGGAAACACGCGCCATGTCATTGCGCTGCGCTTACATCGACCACGGCAAGGGCGGCCCGCCCGACATCCTGCGCCTGGCCGAAAGAGAAATGGAACCCCCCGCCGGACGGCAGGTGCTGATCGAAGTGGCCTACGCCGGCGTCAACCGGCCCGACGTGCTGCAGCGGTCCGGCTCCTATCCGCCGCCGCCCGGCGCCTCGCCCCACCTGGGACTGGAAGTGTCCGGCACGGTCATCGCCACCGGACCGCAGGCCAGCCGCTGGCAGGTCGGCGACCAGGTCTGCGCGCTGACGCCCGGCGGCGGCTACGCGCAATACTGCCTGGCCGACGAGCGCCATTGCCTGCCGGTGCCGCGCGGCATGGACCTGCTGACCGCCGCCGCCATTCCCGAGAACTACTACACGGTCTGGACCAATGTGTTCGAGCGCGCGCGGCTGGCGGCGGGCGAGCGCTTCCTGGTGCACGGCGGCTCCAGCGGCATCGGCCTGACCGCCATCCAGCTGGCGCGCGCCTTCGGCGCCGAAGTCTGGACCACGGTGGGCAACGCCGAGAAGGCGGCGGCCTGCATCGAGGCCGGCGCGCGGCATGCGCTGATCTACCGCGACGCCGACTACGAGGACGCCATCCGCCAGGCCACCGGCGGCCAGGGCGTGGATGTGATCCTGGACATGGTGGGCGGCGCCTACCTCAACAAGAACATCCGCCTGCTGGCGCTGAACGGCCGGCTGGTGCAGATCGCTTTCCTGGAAGGCAGCAAGGCCGAGATCGACGCCCTGCCCATCATGACCAAGCGCCTGACCGTCACCGGCTCCACGCTGCGGCCGCGCTCGGACGAGGACAAGGGCGAGATCGCCCGCGCGCTGGCCGAGCGCGTGCTGCCGCTGATGGAGCAAGGGCGCTGCCTGCCGCGCATCCACCAGGTCTTTCCGCTGGCCGAGGCCGCCGGCGCGCACGCGCTGATGGAAAGCAGCCGCCACATCGGCAAGATCATGCTGCAGGTGCGGCCATGAGCGCGGGCACGCATGCGGCCCCGGCATCCGCCACGTCCGGCGCAGCGCGCTTCGCCGGCCAGACCGCCATCGTCACCGGCGCCGTCGGCGGCATCGGCTCGGCCATCGTCGAGGGCCTGCTGGCCGAGGGCGCGCGGGTCGGCCTGATCGACTTCAACGGCCAGGCCGGCGATGCCTGGGCCGGCCAGCTGCGCGGCCAGGGCCGCGCGGTCTGCTTCGCCCAGGCCGACGTGTCGCGCTACGAGGAATGCGAAGCCGCCTACGCCCGCATCAGCGACGAACTCGGCCCGGCCACGATCCTCATCAACAACGTCGGCATCTCGCCCAAGACCGAGGGGCGCGCGCTCAAGGTCTGGGAAATGGCGCCCGCCGAGTGGGACCGCGTGGTGTCGGTGAACCTGAACAGCGCGTTCTACATGACGCGCCTGGCGACGCCGCACATGGTGGCGCGGCGCCAGGGCCGCGTCATCAACATGTCCTCGGTGGCGGGCAAGGCCTATTGCGATATCGTGGCGGCGCACTATGCCGCCACCAAAGCCGCGCTGATCGGCCTGACGCGGCACTGGGCCGCCGAGCTGGGCGAGTACGACGTGACCGTCAACGGCCTCGCGCCGGGACGCATCAGCACGCCGCTGCTCAAGAGCGTGCCGCAGGAGATCAACGACGCCGTGGCCGGCGTGACGGCGCTGCGGCGGCTGGGCACGCCCGAGGAAGTGGCCGACGCCTGCCTGTTCTTCGCCTCCGACCAGGCCCGCTTCGTGACGGGCCAGGTGCTGGACGTGGCGGGCGGCTGGTTGATGACCTGAAAGGTCGAGATCTGAAGAAGTTGGCGGCCTGAAAGTCGATGGCCTGAAGCGCGCGGACGCCGGTCGGAACACCGACCGCGCGTCCCTGCCCCGCATCAGGCCTTGCGGCGCAGCACCTGCCCCGGCCGCTCGCCGGTGGTCTTGCCGTCCTGCCATACCGGCCGGCCATTGGTCCAGACCGACACGATGCCCGCCGACGGCGCGATCGGCTGCGCGAAGGTGGCGCGATCGGCCACCTGCCCCGCGTCCAGCAGCACCAGATCGGCATGCGCGCCCTCGCGCAGCACGCCCCGGTCCGCCAGGCCGAAGCGCGCGGCGGTCAGGCCGGTCATCTTGTGGATGGCCTTTTCCAGCGGGAACAGGCCGAGGCCGCGCGCGTAGTGGCCCAGCACGCGCGGGAAGCTGCCCCACAGGCGCGGGTGCGGCGTCTCGTCATGAGGCAGCCCGTCGGAACCGACCATGGTTTCATCGAACTGCAGGATGCGCGCCACGTCGTCTTCGTGCATGCGGAAGTAGATGGCGCCGGCCGGCTGCAGGCGGCGCACGGCCTCCTCGACCGGGCAGCCCAGCTCGCGCGCGACCTCGTCCAGGTCGCGGCCCGAGAACTGCGGATGGGCCTTGGACCAGGTGACGATGACGCGGGCGGCGCCATCGACCAGCGCCTGCTCCAGGATGGTGGACGAGGCGTTGTACGGATAGCAGTCCAGGCAGACCGGTTGCTTTTTCATCTGCTCGGCGATGCGCGCCAGCGTCTGGACTGAGCGTCCATGATTGGGCTGGCCCACCACCTTGTGGTGCGAGATCACCACCGGCACGCCCAGCTCGCGGCCGATGTGGAAGGTCTCCTCCAGGCAGTCCATCACCGTGTCGCCCTCGTCGCGCAGGTGCGTGGTGAAGATGCCGCCGTGCGCGCGCAGCGGCCGGCAGACCTCGATCACCTCTTGCGTGCTGGCGGCGCGCGACGGCGCGTAGGCCAGCCCGGTGGACACGCCGATGGCGCCGGCCTCCAGCGCCTCTTCGACGCGCGCGCGCATGACGGCGATCTCGGCCGGCGCGGCCTCGCGCTCCAGGTCCGGCACGGCGGCCACGCGCAGCGTGATGTGGCCCAGCAGCATGGCGCAGTTGGTGGCCGCCGGCTGCTCGCGCAGGGCCTGCAGATAATCGCCGTAGCGTTCGTAGCGGAACCAGCCGCCGTCGCCGTCCAGCAGGTCCAGCGGCGGCACCACGCGCGGCGGGCGCGGCGCCAGCGAGATGCCGCAATTGCCGCCGATCACGGTGGTGACGCCCTGGCTGACCTTGGGCGCCATGGCGCCGTCGGACAGCATGGCGCGGTCGTCATGGGTATGGGCGTCGATGACGCCCGGCGCCAGCACCAGGCCGCGCGCATCGATCTCGGCGCGCCCGCGCGCGCCGGCCAGGTCGCCGACGCGGACGATGCGACCGCCATCGACGGCCACGTCGCCCTCGAAACGCGGCGCGCCCGTGCCGTCGACGATCTCGGCGCCACGGATCAGCAGGTCATGGATGGCGGACATGCAGTTTCCTTGAGAGTCATCATTCGAGGCAGTTCCTTGATCGTCCATTCGAGGCAAAGTCGCCCCACTCGGGGCCGCGCAGATCCGGCTCCGCCGGTCTGCTGCGGCGCCCCCTGGGGGGAAGCGCGCAGCGCTTCGGGGGGGTCACTTCCCTATATTCCAGAATAGCGTCACGGGCGCGTCCAGCACCCCCGACAGCTTCTTGCTATAGGCCGCCGGAATCTGGAACTGCCCCAGCGGCGCCACCACGCCCTCGTCGATGGCCAGCTTCTGGATCTGCGCGGCGATCCGCTTGCGCTCGGCGGTGTCGGCGGCCTTGGCGTACTGCAGGCGCAGGGCCTCGATCTCGGGCACGTCCGGCCAGCCCGCCCAGGCCTTGCGGCCGTTGGCGGCCAGCGTGGTATTGCCGAACGGATCGCCGCTGGTGGCCAGGATGCTGTAGGTGGAAAAGATGTTCCAGCCGCCGTCGGCCGGCGATTTCTGGTTACCCTGCTGCGACACCACGCTCTGCCAGTCCATGGCCTTCATCACCACCTTGAAGCCGGCCTTGCGCAGCGCCGCGCCCACCACCACCGGCTGCGGCGAGACCATGGCGATGTCGGACGGCTGCAGGATGACCACGGGCGTGCCGTCATAGCCGGCTTCCTTGAGCAGCGCCTGGGCGCGGTCGATGCGCGCCGGCACCACCCAGTCCTCGCCGTAGTTGTCGCCCATGGGATTGCCGCAGCCCATCACGGCGGCGCAGGTCCGGTAGTACTTGGGGTTGCCCACCAGCGCCTTGAGCACGTCCTCCTGGCTGACGGCGGCGATGGCCGCCTGCCGCAGCAGCTTGTTGTCGAACGGCGGGTACAGATGATTCATGCGGAAGTAGGTCCAGGCGCCCAGCCTGTCCAGCACGCGGACCTGCAGGTTGTCCTGGCCCTCGACCATGGGCAGCAGGTCGAACGGCACCTGCTGCATGAAATCGACCTCGCCGTTCTGCAGCGCGCTGACCGCCGTCATCTGGTCGGGCATGGCCACCCATTCGACCCGCTCCACCTTGACCACCTTGCCGCCCGCCGTCCAGCTGGGCGGCTCGGCGCGCGGCACGTAGTCCTTGTTCTTCTCGTACACCACCTTCAGGCCGGGCTTGAATTCCGAGGCCACGAACTTGAACGGGCCCGAGCCGATGAATTCGGTGATGGGCTGGGCGCTGGGCGTGTCGGCGATGCGCTTGGGCATCATGAAGAGCGGACGCGAGCTGAGCTTGGCCAGGCCTTCCAGCAGCAAGGAGGTGGGCTGCTTGAGCACCACGCGGAACTGCTTCGCGTCGACCGCCTCGATGCGGTCGATCAGCGTCATCAGCACCTGCCCGGTGGCGTCGGCGTCGGCCCAGCGCTTGATCGAGGCGATGCAATCCTCCGACGTGACCGGCGCGCCGTCATGCCACTTCAGGCCGTCGCGCAGCGTGAAGACGTAGGTCTTCCTGTCCTCCGACTCGGTCCAGCTGGCCATCTGCGGCTGCACCTTGAAATGCTCGTCGGTGCCCAGCAGCGTGTCGTAGATCATGTAGCCGTGGTCGCGCGTCATGAACGCGGTGGTCATCACCGGATCCAGCACCCGCAGCCCGGACTGCATCACGGCCGTGACCGTCTGCGCCTGCCCCTGCGCGGCCGGCGCGAGCGCGGCCGCCAGGGCCAGCAACAGTGCGCCGGCCCCTTGCCGCAAGCGTCGTTTTTGTTTCATATCGTTCCCCTTGTGTCGTTGGTTGTGCTGCTCGCGGCTACCACTGGAAAAGCGTATCGGATATGAGGGACGGCCGTCCGGCGATGCGGTCGGCCAGCACGCCGGCGCTGCCCGCGGCCAGCGTGAAGCCCAGCGCGCCGTGGCCGGCGTTGATCCACAGCCCGCGCACGGGCGTGCGGCCGATCAGCGGCTTGCCATCGGGGCGCGCCGGCCGCAGGCCGGCCCATGCCTCGGGTTCGCCGGCCGGCGCCAGGCGCGGCAGATAGCGCCGCACCTGCTCCTTGAGTTGATGGATCCGGCCACCATCGATGCCCGCGTCACGATCGCCGATGTCGACCATGCCGGCCACGCGCAGCCGGTCGCCCAGGCGCGCGTAGACCACCTTGTTGTGCACGTCGCTCAGGCTGGTGCGCGGCGCGCGGCTGTCCGGTCCCAGCGCATAGGTGAGGCTGTAGCCCTTGAGCGGGTAGATCAGCGGCTGCAGGCCGGCCTGGCGGCACAGCGCCTGCGCGCCCACGCCATTGGCCACGACATAGGCGTCGGCCCGCATCTCGCCCGCGCTGGTTTCCAGCGCCTGGATCGCGCCGCCGCGCAGGCGCAGCCGCCGCACGCTCGTGCCCAGCCACAGCCGCGCGCCCAGCCCGCGCGCCAGGGACGCGCACAGCGCCTGGCAATCGGCCGCGTCCTCGCTGGGCGTGTAGACGCCGCCGACCACGCGCTGGCCGATATCGGCCAGGGCCGGCTCCAGCGCCAGGCATTCGTCGCGACCCAGCGCATGCTGTTCGCAACCCAGGCTGGCCTGGTAGCTCATCTGCGCGCGCGCGCCGGCAAAGGCGGCCGCGTCCTGATAGACCAGCAGCTTGCCGCTGGCGCTGAAGTCGCAAGACGGCGCGCCGTCTTGCACCAGCGCGCGCGTCAGTTGCCGGCTGTGCAGGCCCAGCTGCAACAGCTCGGCGGTCGTGCGCGCGGCGGTGTCGCGGCGGCAGGCCGCCAGGAAACTCAGGGCCCAGCGCCATTGCGCCGGATCGGCCCGCAGGCGCAGGCGCAGCGGCGCGTCGCGCCGCGTCAGCCAGCCCGGCAGCTTGCCCAGCACGGAAGGATCGGCCAGCGGCGCGACGAAGCTGTAGCTCAGCTGCGCGCCATTGGCCTTGCTGGTGCCGATGCCGGCCTGCGCGGCCTCGTCCAGCACGGTGACGTCGTGGCCGTCGGCCAGCAGCGCGCGCGCCGTGGTCAGGCCGATGATGCCGGCGCCGATGACGATGATGTTCATCGGGCCGCCTCCGTCGAGATGGCGACGGCGAGGGCCGGAGCAATGAGGGCGGCAACGGCTGCTATGGCAACGCGAGGCCGCGAGGCGAGCGGTTCAGCCATTGCCATCCAGCCCCCGCATCAGCATGAAGTCCTGCGCCGCGCCGCCGGCCGGCCAGGCCTGGCCGTCGCGGATCTCGACATACAGTTCGGTGCGCGCATGGCCGATCAAGCGGCCATCGCGCCAGATTTCCGCGCCCAGGTAGACCGCCGTGGCGCGCCGGTTCAATCCGGCCAGACGCGGGTCGGCCGTCTCCAGGCCGATGATGCGCCCCGCCTCGTCCACGGTCACGCGGTCGCAGGTGGCGGCGCGTAACGGCAGCGCCTGCTCCAGCCTCAGCCATTGGAGGACGCCGGCCTGCCCGGCCAGCCTGGCCCAGGCCAGCCCGCCCAGATCATCGGCCAGCGCGCCGCGTGCGTAGATGGAGTTGTGCAGCAGCGCTACGCGGCCCTGCTGTCCCTGGCGCTGGAAGGCGCCCAGGTCGTCGCGCCGCGCCGCGCGCGCGCTGTTGCCCAGGCCCAGCCCGTCTTGCGCGTGCAGCGCGATCAGGCCTGCGTCCCATTCGGGATGCGCGGCCAGCACGGCGTCGACCGCCTGCTGCGGCGTCGCGCCCTCGGCCATCAGATCCAGCGCCACCCGGTTCAGCGGACGGCCATCGGCGCCCGGCTGGTTCGGCAGGCGATGGCCGGTGACCAGGCCCAGGCCGTCGGCGCCGGCCAGGAATTGCGTCAGGGGTTCGGGGCGGTCGGGGCCGCTGGAAATGGCGGCCGCCGCGCGCGCGTCGCGCCAGGACGCCGGCAGGTCCAACGCCGTCACGCCGCCACGCTGGGTGGTCCGGTAGTGCAGCCGGCCCTGCTCGTCCAGCACGGCGAACACGGCGAAACCGCCGATGGCGCCACGCCCCAGCAGCTCGGCGCCCAGCACCGCGTCGAACACCGCCGCGCCGGCCTGGCCGCCCGCCGCCGCCACTCCTATCGTCATATCGCCCCCGAGATGATGTGACCATCAGGTCACAAAATCATGCTAGTGCGGCCGGGAACAAGACGGAAGCTCGGGAAAACCCGTTGCCCGCGCGGCGGCGGGCAACGGGGGAAAAGGAAAGCGTCAGGCGCGCTGCTGGCCCAGCCGGTACACCACGGTGTCGAGCCGGCTCACGCCCGCGGCCTGGAACTTGGGTTCCTTGT
The DNA here is from genome assembly GCF_059760905.1 of Achromobacter sp. 1011811831. NCBI lineage: Bacteria > Pseudomonadati > Pseudomonadota > Betaproteobacteria > Burkholderiales > Alcaligenaceae > Achromobacter > Achromobacter sp. 1011811831. The sequence continues at coordinate 77,962 of NZ_JCBANG010000014.1, read as the reverse complement.
CCAGGATGTCGCGACGGTCGATGATGGCGGCCGGCGCCACGCCCTGGAACAGGGCCTGGGCCTCGCTGTCGGCGATGGCGAACGGCGGGCCGGGCATTTCTTCCTGCGGGTAGTCCAGCGTGATCAGCAGGCCGCGCCAGGACGGCGACAGCTGGCCGTAGACATGCCGCACATACGAGGCCCGCATGGATTCCGGCAGCGCCACCAGCGCGGCGCGGTCGTAGGCGCCGACGCAATGCGACAGGATCTGGGCGTCCAGGTTGTAGATGTCGCCGCAGATGATCTCGATATTGCCCGCCACGTAGTGGCGGCCATAGGACGATTCATGGATCACGGGCCTGAGCTCGTTCTCGGCGAAGAACTGCTCCACCGCGAGCGGCGCCAGCTCCACGCCCAGCACCTCGTGGCCCTGGGCCGCCAGCCACACCATGTCCAGCGACTTGCCGCAAAGCGGCACCAGCACCTTGCCGCCAGCCGGCACGTCCAGCCCGGGCCAATATTTCTGCAGCAGCGGGGTCACCCGCGTCTGGTGAAAGTGGGTACGCCCTTCGCGCCAGCGTTCCAGCCAGAATTCCGCGTCCATGACTGCCTGCTCCTCCGGGGGTGGGATTCAAATGGGCCTTGCGGCTGCGCGCAGGCCGGACGTATCGGCCATTGTAGTGCGCCGCCGCGAGCGTGACGCGCGCGCGCCGCGCCGGTATGCTGGAGCCCGCCTCGTCCTGTCCCAGGGATCCGATGACCGACGTCCAGCATCTGCAGGCCTTGCTCGCGCAGTGCGCCGCCCAGCGCGAATCCGCGCTGGAGGAGCTGTACCGCCTCGCGTCCCCGCATCTGTATGCGCTCGCCAGACGTATGTTGAGAGACCCGGCCTCGGCCGAGGACGTGCTGCAGGAGTGTTTTCTCTCGATCTGGCGACAGGCCGGACAATACCGGCCTGAACAGAGCCAGCCCATGACCTGGATGACCCGCATCGTGCGCAACCGCTGCATCGACCGCCTGCGTCGCCCGGGCCTGGAAGTGCCGGATCCGGACGACGCGCTGACGCTGGCCTTCGCCGACGAATCGCCCGGCCCGCTGGCGCGCCTGGCGGCCAGCCGGGAAGGCAGCCGCCTGGCGGGCTGCATGGGCGAACTGGACGGCCCGCAGCGCGCCGCCATCGCCATGGCGTTCTTCGACGACCTGGCGCATCCCGACATCGCGGCGCGCCTGGATGCGCCGCTGGGCACGGTGAAGAGCTGGATACGCCGCGGCCTGCAGCGGCTCAAGAGGTGCATGGAATGAACTACAGCGACCCCGATCTGCAGGACCGCCTGGCCGCGGATTACGTGGCCGGCGTGCTGCGCGCGGGCGCGCGGCGCCGCTTCGCCGGCCTGCTGCGCGAGGACGCCGCGCTGCGCCAGCGGGTGCGTGACTGGGAAGAACGGTTGCTGCCGCTGGCCCAGGCCTTGCCGCCGCAGGCGCCGCCCGAACATGTCTGGACCGCCATCGCGGCCCGCATCCGCTCGCGGCCGGAGACCGTGCCGCCCGCCCCCGCCGCCCGCCCCCGCCTGCGCGAATGGCGCGGCTGGTCCTGGTGGCGCACGCTGGGAGCCGGCCTGGCCGCGGCCATGGTGGTCCTGGCCTTCCTGGTGTTGATGCCGTCCACCCCGCGCGACGGGCTGCGCACGCTGGCGGTGCTGTCCGGCGACCAGGCGCCGGCCGCGCTGGTGCTGAACCGCCTGCCCGACAAGTCCCTGTCCGTCCAGCCCATGCGCGACCTGACGCAGCTGGCCGGCGGCCGCGCGCTGGAACTGTGGGCGATCACCCCGGGCCTGCCGCCGCGCTCGCTGGGCCTGATCGTTCCTGGCCAGATCAGCAAGCTCAGGCCGCGCCTGCCGCCCTTGCCGGGCGACACCGTGGCCGTCACGCTGGAACCGCCCGGGGGTTCGCCCACCGGCGGTCCCACCGGTCCGGTGGTGCTCAGCGGCCCCGTCATCTGACCGCGCTCGCCGGCATCAGGGTTTGTCCCAGGTCCGGCGCACGCATCCATGCTCGCGGTTCCCGCGTATCTCCTGGCGACGGCCAACCAAAAAGGAGATCGTCATGAAACGGATCGTTTGCATTGCCCTCGCCTGCTCCGCGCTTGCCCTGTCCTCCGCCCAGGCGGCCGACGTCATGGTGGGCGGACAGCCCATGATGCCCGGCAAGACCATCGTGGCCAACGCGCTGAACTCCGCCGACCACACCACCCTGGTGGCGGCGGTGAAGGCCGCCGGACTGGTCGACACCTTGCAGGGTAAGGGCCCGTTCACCGTGTTCGCCCCCACCAACGCCGCGTTCGGCAAACTGCCGGCGGGCACCGTGGACACGCTGGTCAAGCCCGAGAACAAGGCCACGCTGACCAAGATCCTCACGTACCACGTGGTGCCGGGCAAGCTGGATTTCGACGCCCTGGCGGCGCGGATCAAGAAGGCCGGCGGCGCGGCCGAACTCACCACCGCCAGCGGCGGCAAGCTGTGGGTGATGATGAACGGCAAGCACAACATCATGCTGAAGGACGAAAAGGGCGGCGTCGCCAATATCGGCCCCTATGACGTCTTCCAGTCCAACGGCGTGATCCACGTCATCGACACGGTGCTCATGCCGAAGTGACCCGGCCGGCGCGGCGGCGCGATAGCGGATATCGTAGAGTCCCCTGTCCACGCCTGTGCCGCGCCATGTCCGGACTTCCCCGCGCCCTCGCCCGCTTTATCCTGCCCGCCCTGCTGGCCTGCCTGTCCGCCAGCTTCGCGGCCCGCGCCCAGGGCGCCGAAGAACTCGACCAGGCCTACCAGGCCGAGCTGCAAACCGAAAGCGCCGCGCTGCGCGCGCGCGTCGCGCGCCTGGCGCCCGCCGTGCAGGCGCTGAACAAGCAAGTGGCGCAAGCGATCCTCGCGGGCGACTGGCCCGTCGCCGAACGGCTGGGCGCGGACATGGCGCGACTGGATCCGGCCAATGCCGACATCCGCCACTTCCAGGGCAGGCTGCTGGCGCTGCAGAAGCGCTATGCGCCGGCCATCGAGAAATTCGACCAGGCCATCGCGCTGGACGCCGGCAACCGCTGGTTCCTGGTCAGCAAGGCCGGCGCGCAGGCGGATGCCGGCGATCTGGAAGGCGCCTTGCGCAGCGCGCAGACCCTGTGCGAACGCTTTCCCGACTGGAGCATCGGCCACAACCTGCGGGCCGCGCTGCTGGACGGCCTGGACCGCGCGCCCGAGGCGCTGGCCGCGTATGAGCGCGCCATCGCCGCGCCCCCGCCCAGCGCGCAGATACTGGTCAACCAGGGCATGCTGTTGCGCCGGCTCGGCCGCCTGGCCGACGCACGCAGCGCGTTCAACGCCGCGTTGCGGCTGCAACCGGACTACGCGCGGGCGCAAGCCGAGCTGGACAGCCTGCCCGCGCGTTAGCGTCATCGGGTCGGCGCCAGGCAAGCTGCCAACTGCGCGGCCAACTGCGCGCCCGACCGCCGCGTCCCTCACGGGCGCAGCATGAAACCCCGGATATCGTCGGCGATGGGCACCATGGCCAGCAGCATCAGCGCGATCGCCAGCGGCAGGGTCGAGCCAAAGCCCACATGGAAGAATGCATAGGCGCCCGCCACCCCGCCGACGAAGAACAGGCTCACCATGCAGGTCAGCACCCGCAGCTTGGCGCGGTCCGCGCGCACGGGGACGCGCTCGTCGCTCTGTCCGGCGGCATTCCAGTAGAACAGCTTGCCCAGCTCGATGCCGATGTCCGTCACCATGCCGGTCACGTGCGTGGTGCGGATCTCGGACTTCGACACCTTGGTGATCATGGCGTTCTGCAGGCCCATGATGTAGCAGAGCAGCATCACGGTCGCCGGCAGGTAGAACCAGCGCAGCTGCTCGATATTGGCGCCCAGCAGGCCGAAGACCAGCAACAGCACGGCCTCCAGCAACAGCGGCAGGGCGTACTCGCTGGCCAGCCGCGAGCGGCGGCCGAAATTGATCATGAATGCGGAAGACGCCGCGCCGGCCAGGAACGACAGCAGCGCCGCCAAGCCCTGCAACACCACCAGCAAACCGCCCACCGCCAGGTGGTCGGCCATCATCGAGACGATGCCGGACATGTGCGAGGTGTACTGCTGCACGGCCAGGAAGCCGCCCGCATTGACCGCGCCGGCGACGAAGGTCAGCACATAGGCCAGGTGCCGGTTGGCCTCCGGGCTGCGCTGCGCGGCGGTCAGCTTGCGTAGATAGGGAATGGGCACGGGCGCGCCTCGGGGTGGCGGACAGTCGGGAAGAACATGGCTACCATTCTAGGCCTGCGGGCGCCGCCATGGCGCTCCAGGCCCACAATCCCGGCGGCCCGTCCCGGACGCGCCGCAACGCCAGACGCAGCATCCGCCCCGACATGCCCATACGCCCCGCCACGCTTTCCGACCTGCCGCAACTGGCCGCGCTGGCCATGGCATCCAAGGCCGTGTGGGGCTACCCGCCCGAGCTGCTGGCGCAATGGCGCGACGACCTGACGCTTGCGCCCGCGGACCTGGGCCGCTGGCGCGTGCGCCTCATGCGTGACGAGCAGGGCATCGCGGGCTTCTATGCGCTGGCGCCGGACACGGCGGACTGGCGGCTGGAGCATCTGTGGATCGCGCCGCGCGCCTTGCGGCAGGGGCTGGGCCGGCGCCTGCTGGCGCATGCCGCCCGCGTGGCGCGGCTTGCGGGCGCCCGGGGGATCGCGATCGAGGCCGATCCGCAGGCCGAGCCCTTCTATCTGGCGCAAGGCGCGGTGCGCGTCGGCGCGCGCGCCGCGCCGATTCCCGGCGAGCCCGGACGCGCGCTGCCGCTGCTGCGCCTGCCGCTGAACGGCGGCCCGCGCGCGTCCATCAGCCAAGCGCGCTAAGCCAGGCCGGCCTCGCGCAGCTGCTGGCGCCGGTACTCGCCCTGGCGCACATGCATCCAGCCCGGATACTCCGGAGGCAGGGCGCTGACCTTGTCCAGCTCGGCCAACTCGTCCGCCGTCAGCGCCAGCCCGACGGCGGCCAGGTTGTCGTCCAGCTGGTCGACCCGCTTGGCGCCGATGATGACCGAGCTGACCACCGGCTGCGCCAGCAGCCAGGCCAGCGCCACCTGGGCCGGCGACACGCCGCGCGCCTCGGCCACGCGGCGCAGCACGTCGACGCAGTCGTAGGCGCGATCGCGATCGACCGGCGGGAAGTCGAATTCCAGGCGCCGGCTGCCGGCGTCGACGCTGCCGTCGCGCCCGTACTTGCCGCTGAGCAGGCCGCCGGCCAGCGGGCTCCAGACCATCAGCCCGACGTTCTCGCTCCGGAGCATGGGCACCAGTTCCCGTTCCAGGTCACGGCCCGCGACGGTGTAGTAGGCCTGCAGCGACTCGAAGCGCGCCAGGCCGCGGCGCTCGGCAATGCCCAGCGCCTTCATGATCTGCCAGGCCGACCAGTTCGACACGCCGACGTAGCGCACATGGCCCTGGCGCACCAGATCGTCCAGCGCGCGCACGGTTTCCTCGATCGGCGTGGCCGGATCGAAGCCGTGGATCTGGTACAGGTCGATATGGTCGGTGCCCAGCCGCGCCAGGCTGCGCTTGACGCCCTCCATGATGTGATGGCGCGAGTTGCCGCGCGCATTGGGGCCGGCGCCGGTCGGGCCGAACACCTTGGTGGCGAGCACCACCTCGTCGCGCGCCACCTTCAGGTCGCGCAGGGCCTGGCCGGTGATGGTCTCGGAACGGCCTTCGGCATAGACATCCGCCGTGTCGATGAAATTGACGCCGGCCTCCAGCGCGCGCCCCACCAGCCGGTTGGCCTCTTCCTGCTGCAGCTGGCCGATCTGGCCCCACAGCCCATCCTGGCCGCCGAAGGTCATGGCGCCCAGGCATAGCTCCGAAACAAACAGTCCCGTATTGCCGAATTTCTTGTATCGCATGCGTGTGCTCCTGATAGGGTACGGCGGCCGTCGCCGCGCCGGGATGGCGCGCGAGGCCTGCGTAAGCCCGGCCAGTATGCGGCGACGGTCTGGCGCGCGCGATGCCGGATCCTGCCCTTTTTTTGCCCGATCCTGCCGCGTCCCGGCGGCTCGTCCGCCTTGCGCCCATTCCTCCGCGCCTTCTGCCTATTTCTCCGGATTCAATCTCCCACATTGGAAAGAGGCCCCCGGCCAGGCATACACTGACCGCACCCGATCCTGCCGCCAGCGTTCTTGCCGCTGGCGCGCCCCCGCCGCGATCCGCCTTTCCCCGCCGACATGATCCCTGCCCAATCCTCCACTCTCGCCACCGCCTCCGCCCGCGCCGAAGTGCTGCGCCTGCTGGAGCGTATGACGGGCACGCTGGAAGGCTCGATGGAAACGCCCATCGACGGCCTGCACCTGCACCGCCTGTCCCAGCCTGTCGGCCCCAAGCCCGGCTTCCAGGCCGCCGCGCTGGCGGTCATCGCCCAGGGCACCAAGCTGCTGCTGGTCGGCGACGAAGCCTACGAGTACGACCCGTTCCACTACCTGATCTCGTCGGTGGACCTGCCCGTGGTCGCCAAGGTGTCGGTGGCCAGCCCGAGCCGGCCCTACCTGGGGCTGCGGCTGGACCTGCATCCCGAGGCCATCACCGCGCTCATCAGCGACGAGAACCTGCCGCCCGCGCCGCCGTCCGACACCTCGCGCGCGCTGAGCGTGAATCCGCTGGACGACACGTTGCTGGACGCCCTGCTGCGGCTGCTGCGCCTGTTGAACACGCCGCGCGACATTCCCTTCCTGGCGCCGATGATCAAGCGCGAACTGCTCTACCGCCTGATGATGGACGGCCAGGGCGCGGCGCTGCGCCAGACGGTGCTGCAGGACAGCCAGCTCAACCGCGTGGCCAAGGCCATCCGCATCCTGCGCGACAACTACGCCCAGCCCCTGCGCGTGGAGGACATCGCCCGCGACGTGCACATGAGCGTGTCCTCGCTGCACCATCATTTCAAGCAGGCCACGGCCATGAGCCCGCTGCAGTACCAGAAGCACCTGCGCCTGCAGGAGGCTCGCCGCATCATGCTGGCCGACGACGCCGGCGTGGCTCTGGCCGCGCACGCGGTGGGCTATGAAAGCTCGTCGCAGTTCAGCCGCGAGTACAGCCGCCTGTTCGGCGCGCCGCCGCTGCGCGACAAGCAACGCTGGCGGGACGAGGCGGCGCAGGCGCCGGCCTGAGCGATCGCCTCGCGCGCGCCGGCGGCGCCGTCATTGCACCGCTGTTCCGGATCTAGGGGATAGCCCCAATTCTTGATTTGACAACGTTACCATTAGACTGCCGGCCATTGGATGACAACGTTACCAAATCAGAGTTTCCCTCTGGCAACCTTTCTTTCGGCGGCCGCATGAACCCCTTCCTGGAATCCCTGCTCGACACTCCCCTGGACGACAGTTACCGAGGCGTGCCGCCCGGCGCGCCCCCGGTCGCGCTGCGCGACGTGGCCAGCCGCGGCTGGCGTCCGCGCGATGGCGACATGGCCCTGCCGGTGCTGACGCTGGACGAAGCCGCCTTCGCCCACAACACCGACAAGATCTTCCGCTACGTCCATGGCCACGGCGCCGCGCTGGCGCCGCACGCCAAGACGCCCATGTCGCCACAGATCGTGCAGCGCCTGCTCGACACCGGCGCCTGGGGCGCGACGGTCGCCAACCTGCAGCAGGCCGCCGTGCTGCTGCGCGCCGGCGTGCGCCGGCTGATGCTCGGCAACGAGATCGGCGGCCTGGCCAGCGGCGCTCGCCTCGGCCGGCTGCTGGCAGCCTATCCCGACGCCCGCCTGCTGGCCTTCGCGGACTCCGCCGACACGGTGCGCGCGCTGGCGGCCGCGGCAGGGGAAGCCGGACGGCCGGTAGACGTGCTGGTCGAAGTCGGCGGCGGCCGCGCCGGCGCGCGCGACGCGGCCGGCGTACGCGCCATCCTGGATGCCGTGCAGGCCCAGGGCGGCAAGCTGTCGCTGGCCGGCGTGGCCACCTACGAAGGCGCAGTCGCCTCGTCCGACCCCGAGGCCACGCGCCGCAATATCGCCGCCCTGATGGCGCGCGCGATCGACGCGCTGCATCAGGTCCGCGCGCTGGCGCCGGCCGCGCCTCTGGTCTTCACCGCTGGCGGCTCGGCCTTCTTCGACCAGGTCACGCAGGCGCTGGAACCCGCATTGCGCCAGGACGGCAACACGTTGCTGGTGCTGCGCAGCGGCGCCATCTTCTTCCATGACCACGGCGTGTACCGCCGCGCGCTCAACGCCATGGACCAGCGCGCCGGCTTCGAGTTCGGCGGCGAACGCCATAGCGCGGCGGATTTCCAGCCGGCGCTGCGGCTCTGGGGCGAGGTGCTGTCGCGTCCCGAACCGGGCCTGGCCATCTGCGGCTTCGGCATGCGCGACGTGTCCTACGACCAGGACCTGCCCACGCCGCTGGCCGCTTACCGCGACGGCCGGCCGGTGACGGGCTGGAACGCCGATGCCGCCCACATCGCCAAGCTGAACGACCAGCACGCCTTCCTGGCCCTGCCGGCCGATAGCACGCTGGCGCCCGGCGACGTGGTCGAGTTCGGCATCTCGCATCCGTGTACCTGCCTGGACCGCTGGCGCGTGTTCTTCGGGCTGGACGCCGACGGCCGCGTGAGCGGCGCCTACCGCACCTACTTCGGTTGAGCCATGCAGCAGCTGAATTTCCAACAGATCTGGCGCTATCGCGAACAGCTCTGGCAGGGCTTGCAAGTCACGCTGGAGCTGACGGCGATCGCCGTGCTGGCCGGGCTGGCGATCGGCCTGGCGGGCGTGCTGCTGTCGCGGCACGGTCCGCGTCCGGCGAAGCTGGCGCTGCGCGCCTATGTAGAAGTGTTCCGCAACACCCCCTCGCTGATCCAGCTGTTCGTCGTCTTCTTCATCCTGCCGGGCCTGGGCCTGAAGCTGCCGCCCTTCGCGGCGGCGGCCGTGGCGCTCAGTCTGTACTTTGGCGCCTATGCGACCGAAATCCTGCGCGCCGGGCTGGACTCGATTCCGCGCAGCCAGATCGAGGCCGGCCACTGCCTGGGCCTGAGCAGCTGGCAGGTCTACCGCCACATCGTGCTGGCACCGGCGCTGCGCAACGTCTACCCGGCGCTGGGCAGCCAGCTGGTGATCCTGCTGCTGGGCACCTCGCTGGCCTCGCAGGTTTCGGCCGAGGACCTGTTCCACGCCGGCAGCTTCATCGAAAGCCGCACCTACCGCAGCTTCGAGGTCTATGCGGTGATCTGCGCCCTCTATTTCGGGCTGGTGCTGATCGTCAAGGCCATCCTGGCGCTGGCCGCGAGCCGCGTCTTCACCTGGCCGGTCCGGCGCTAGGAGAAAAAGATGAGAACGTTCTCCTGGGCGGATTTCGCCTCGCTGTTCACCGCCATGCAATGGACCGTGGCGCTGGTATGCATCGCGCTGGCCGTGGGCGCGCCGCTGGGCCTGGGACTGGCGCTCCTGCGCGGCCACCGCCTGGCGCCGCTGCGCTGGCTGGCGGCGGCGCTGCAACAGCTGGTGCAGGGCGTGCCGCTGCTGGGCCTGCTGATGTTCTTCTACTTCGGCATGCCGGTGTTCCTTGGCGTCGAAGTCCCCGCGATCGCGGCGGTCAGCGTGGCCTTCATCATCTACGCGGCGGCCTTCCTGGGCCAGATCTGGCACGGCGGCATCCAGGCCGTCAAGCACGAGCAATGGGAAGCCGCCGCCTGCCTGGGCCTGTCGAAGTGGCATCAGTTCCGCCATGTGATCGCGCCGCAGGCGCTGCGCCTGTCGCTGCCGCCCACGGTGGGCTTCCTGGTGCAGCTGATCAAGGGCACCTCGCTGGCCTCGGTGGTGGGCTTCGTCGAACTCGCGCGCGCCGGCCAGATCGCCAGCGCCGCCACCTTCCAGCCGCTGCTGGTCTATTCATGCGTCGCGCTGCTGTACTTCGCGGCGTGCCTGCCCCTGACGATGTGGGCGCGTAACCTGGAGGACCGCCTGCATGGCGCTCGTTGAAGTCCGCAACATCCACAAGCGCTTCGGCGCCAACCATGTGCTCAATGGCGTGTCGCTCGACATCGACGAGGGCGAGATCGTCACCATCATCGGCCGCTCCGGCTCGGGCAAGTCCACGCTGCTGCGCTGCCTGAACGCGCTGGAGAACGTGGACGACGGCGAGATCCGCGTCGGCGGCGAGCATGTCCACGCCACCATGCCCGGGCTGCGGCAATTTCGCCAGCGCGTGGGCATCGTGTTCCAGCAGTTCAACCTGTTCCCGCACCTGAACGTGGAGCGCAACATCACGCTGGCGCCCGTGCTGAACGGCCGCATCAGCAAGCCGCAGGGCCGCGAGCTGGCGCTGGACGTGCTGCGCCGTGTCGGACTGGCCGAGAAGATCGACGCCTGGCCCGCGCTGCTGTCGGGCGGCCAGCAGCAGCGCGTGGCCATCGCCCGCTGCCTGGCGATGGCGCCGGCGCTGATGCTGTTCGACGAGGTCACCTCGGCGCTGGACCCCGAGCTGGTGGGCGAAGTGCTCAAGGTCATGGAAGACATGGCGCGCCAGGGCATGACGATGGTGCTGGTCACGCACGAGATGGCCTTCGCGCGCAACGTCGCGTCCAAGGTCGTGTTCATGCACCAGGGCCGCGTCTGGGAACAAGGCCCGCCCGCCGAACTGTTCGCCCATCCCCGCACGCCCGAGCTGCGCCAGTTCATCGGCACGGCCGCGTCCGCCGTCCACTGAAAAAAACCAAGCCATTCCATCCCGGAGACATCGCATGAAACTGTACGCAAGACTGGCCGCCGCGGCCGCCTTCTGTCTTTCCCTGGCCGCGCCCGCGTCGGCCGCCGACAAACTGCAGGACGTGCTGGGCGCGGGCAAGCTGCGCGTGGGCGTGCTGATGGACGCCGCGCCCTGGGGCTTCAAGGACGCCAAGGGCGAGGCGGCCGGCCTGGACATCGACCTGGCCCGGCTGATGGCGGCCGACATGGGCGTGAAGCTGGAGCTGGTGCAGGTCACCGGCGCCAGCCGCATTCCCAGCCTGCTGGCCGGCAAGGTCGACGTGCTGATCGCCGCCGCAGGCGCCACGCCCGAGCGGGCGCAGCAGGTCATGTTCTCGCAGCCCTACGCGGCCGTGAACCTGGGCGTGTACGGCGGCGACGCCATGCCGCAGGCCAAGACGGTCGACGAGCTGAAGGACCGCAGCATCGCGGTGGCCAAGGGCTCGACGCTGGACATCTGGCTGACCGACAACGCGCCCGGCGCCCGCCTGGTGCGCTTCGAGGACACGCCCTCGGCGGTCGCCGCCTATCTGGCGGGCCAGTCCGAGTCCTTCGCCGAGAACAGCGCCATCGCGCTCAAGGTCGCCGACGACAATCCCGCCAAGGCGCCGCAGCTCAAGTTCCTGATCCGCCAGTCGCCCGCCCACGCGGCGGTCCAGCAAGGCCAGCAGAACCTGCTGAACTGGATCAACACCTTCCTCTTCTACAACCGCCTGAACGGCAAGCTGCCCGCGTTGCAGACCAAGTGGTTCAAGGAAGCCCAGACGCTGCCGCAGATGTGAACGCCCATCAAATCCAGACACGAGAATCCATCATGATCAAGCGCTACAAATCCGGCTCGCGCATGAGCCAGGCCGTGACATACAACGGCTTCGTCTTCATCGCCGGCCAGGTCGCCGACAACCGCCAGGGCACGCTGGAATCGCAGACCCGCGAAGTGCTGGCCAAGATCGAGGCGCTGCTGGCCGAGGCCGGCAGCGACAAGTCCCGCCTGCTGGCCGTGGACGTGTTCCTGCCGGCCATCGGCGACTTCGACGCCATGAACCGCGTCTACGACGCCTGGGTGGACCCGGCCAACCCGCCGGCGCGCGCCTGCGTCGAGGCCCGCCTGGCCGATCCCGACCTGCGCGTGGAAATGACCGCCATCGCCGCGCTGCGCTGAGCGCCGCCCCCCCCTCCACTCCCACGCGCCGCCCGACGGCGCAGCAGCCCCCCCTATGCACACCGGCCTGTTTCACGAGATCGATTTCGACGCCGACGGCAAGACGCTCAGTTTCCTGGGCACGCCGTATTCGGTGGACCGTTCCCCCTACTACCAGATCAAGACCCCGGTCTGCCGCATCCGCAACGGCCAGGGGCCGCGCGTGCTGCTCATGGCCGGCAACCACGGCGACGAGTACGAGGGCGAGATCGCGCTGGGCCGCCTGATCCGCCAGCTGGACCCGGCCCGCGTGCGCGGCGAGATCACGATCCTGCCCATGGCCAACGTGCCGGCCGTGATGGCGGCGCGGCGCCGCTCGCCGCTGGACAACGGCAACCTGAACCGCGCTTTCCCCGGTTCACCGGGCGGCACGCCCACCGAGCGGCTGGCGCATTTCCTGGAGCATGAGCTATTCCCGCGCCACGACGTGGTCTTCGACATCCACTCCGGCGGCACCTCGATGGCGCACCTGCCCACCGCGCTGATCGAAAAGCAGGCGGACCCGGCGCGCATGGACCAGGCGCTGGCCCTGCTGGCCAGCCTGGGCATGGACCACGCCTTTGTCGCCGCCAACGGGCGCGACGCGCCCACCTCGATGGCGGCCGCCGCCCGCGCGGGCGCCATCGGCATCAGCGGCGAATTCGGCGGCGGCGGCACGCTGACGCCGGCCACGCTGGCCACGACCCAGCGCGCCATCGACCAGCTGCTGCTGGCGCTGGGCGTGATCGACGCCCCGGTGCTGGGACCGCACGCGCCGGCCGACGGCCGCATGCAGCTGCTGGCCCTGGACAGCCACGCCCAGGCCATCTTCGCCACGCGCCGAGGCTGGTTCGAGCCCGCCGTGGACATCGGCGCCCAGGTCCGCGCCGGCGACCTGGCCGGCTATTATCACGACCTGAACCGCCTGGACGCGCCCGAGGAAGCCCTGCATTTCGGGGTATCGGGTATCGTCATATCCCGGCGGCTGCACACCGACAGCGAAGCCGGCGACTGCCTGATCCAGGTGGCGCGCCCGGTCGAGCAAGCTGATATCCTGGCGGCCGCCTGACCCCGGCCCCGACCCACACGACTCCCACCAGCATGAGCGACCGGCACGCGCCCTCCTCCGCCCCCACCCACGACGACGTCCTGCGCCTGCGTCCCGACGCGCCGCCGCTGGCGCCGCGCGCGCTGCCGCCGGCCAAGCCGCCGCGCATCGAGGAAGTGGCCAGGCTGGCGGGCGTGTCGCCGATCACGGTGTCGCGCGCGCTGCGCCAGCCCGAGAAGGTCGCCAAGGACAAGCGCGAACGCATCCTGCAAGTGGTGGCGCAAACCGGCTACGCGTCCAACCCGCACGCGCGGGCGCTGCGCTCGGGCCAGTCCAGCGTGGTGGCTGCCTTCGTCTCCAACATCTTCAGCCAGCAGTTCGCGCTTGCCGTGCAGGGCTGCGCCGAGGTGCTGGAGCCGCAGGGCTATCAGCTGATGGTGGGACAGACCTCGTACTCCTACGCCAAGGAGACCAGCATGATCGCCTCGCTGCGCGCGCTGCGGCCGGCGGCCGTGCTGTTCACCGGCGTCATCGAGCTGGAAGAGAACCGGCAGTCGCTGCGCGAGCTGGGCATTCCCATCATGGAAACCTGGGCCTATCCGCGCGATCCCATCGACATGCTGGTCGGCCTGTCCAATTACGACGCCGGCTTCATGGCGGCCAGCCACCTGGCCGAACACGGCTACCGGCGCGTGGCCTTCATGGCCCGCCACGGCGGCCGCGGCGAATTGCGCCGCCAGGGTTTCGCGGCCGCGGCCGCGCAGCGCGGCCTGGAGGTCGTCGCCGAACTGGCCGTGGACAATCCGCAGACCATCGCCGATGGCCGGGCCGCGCTGGCCCGGCTGCTGTCGCAAGGCGGCAAGTTCGACGCCGTATTCTGCGCCAACGACCTGCTGGCGGTCGGCGCCATGTTCGAAGCGCGCGACCGCAAGCTGGCCGTGCCGCGCGATCTCGCCGTGCTGGGCTTTGGCGAAACCGACATCGCCGGCGAGATCCAGCCTGGGCTGACCACCATCGGCGTGGACAGCCTGGGCCTGGGCCGGCGCGCCGGCGAAATGCTGCTGCAGCGCCTGGGCGGCGGCATGCCGGCCCATCCTCACCAAGTGATGCCGCTGCGCATCCACGCGCGCGCCAGCGTCTGACCACGCCCCTCCGGCGGGACGGGCGCCCGCCCCTGTCCTGGGTATATGCTTGCCGTACCGTTGTCCCATTTTCAGAACGGCAGGAAAACCCATGCACGACTTGAACGACCTCTATTACTTCGTGCAGGTCGTCCGGAACGGCGGCTTCGCGCCCGCCGGCCGGGCGCTGGGCATACCCAAGTCCCGCCTGAGCCGGCGCATCGCGCTGCTGGAGGAACGGTTGGGCGTGCGCCTGATCCAGCGCTCGACCCGCAGCTTCGCGGTCACGGAGCTGGGCCAGGAATACTACGAGCAGTGCCTGTCCATGCTGGCCGGCGCCGAGGCCGCGCAGGAAGTCATCGACCGCACCCACGCCGAGCCGCAAGGCACCATCCGCCTGAGCGCGCCGCCGGCGCTGATCCACTATTTCCTGGGCGAGCTGATCGCACGCTTCATGGTCAAGTGCCCGAAGGTGCAGGTCTACCTGAAGAGCTTCAGCCGTCCGGTGGACGTGCTGCGCGAGGGCTACGACCTGGCCGTGCGGGTGCGCTTCGGCCCCATCGAAAGCAGCGATCTGGTCATGAAGCCGCTGGGCATGAGCGGCCAGCGCCTGGTCGCCGCGCCCGCGCTGGCGCGCGCCGTGGCGCTGCCCGCGGATCCAGGCGCGCTCGGCCAGCTGCCGACGCTGGCGCTGGGCATCGACGGACGCGAAAGCCACTGGAAGCTGGACGGGCCGGACGGCGCCCGCCTGAGCGTGCCCTTCTCCCCGCGCCTGGTGACCGACGACATGATGGCGCTGAAGCAGGCCGCCGTACAGGGCGTGGGCGTGGCGGCGCTGCCCCTCCTGATGATCCGCGAGGAACTGGCGGACGGTCGGCTGGTCGACGTGGGCCGGCCCTGGGCGCCCGAGCCTGGCAGCGTGCATGCCGTGTTTCCATCGCGCCGGGGACTCTTGCCCGGCGTGCGCGAGCTGCTGGATTTCATGGGCGCCGAATACCAGAAGCTGGCCCGGCGCGAACGCGAGGAATGCCGGGAGCTGGGCGAACGCCCCTAGTCCGGCAGCGGGCTTGCCCGCCTGTCGCGGACTGCCGACTCGGAACAGATCCAGGCCTCATGTCCGGGCAGCGTCCTGCGGATAGGACGCTGCGGCCGGTTTTCGACGGCTACCGCCGCGGCGGGCCGGATTCTAGGATGAAGCCTCATTCTTCTTTTCGGAGTCCGCCATGACCCCCCCCGCCAACTTCAACGGCCAGCGCCCCGCGATCGATCCCGACGATGCCGCCATGCTGCTCATCGACCACCAGAGCGGCCTGTTCCAGACCGTGGGCGACATGCCCATGCCCGAGCTGCGCGCCCGCGCCGCCGCCCTGGCCAGCATGGCCACGCTGAGCAAGATGCCCGTCATCACCACGGCCTCGGTGCCGCAAGGTCCGAACGGCCCGCTGATCCCCGAGATCCACGACAACGCGCCGCATGCGCAATACGTCGCGCGCCGGGGCGAGATCAACGCCTGGGACAATCCGGAATTCGTCGCGGCGGTCAAGGCCACTGGCCGCAAAACCCTGATCATCGCCGGCACCATCACCAGCGTCTGCATGGCCTTTCCGTCGATCAGCGCGGTCGCCGACGGCTACCGCGTGTTCGCCGTGGTGGATGCCTCGGGCACCTACAGCAAGATGGCGCAGGAGATCACGCTGGCGCGCATCGTCCAGGCCGGCGTGGTGCCGATGGACACGGCCGCCGTGGCCTCGGAACTGCAACGCACCTGGAACCGCGAGGACGCGGCCCAGTGGGCGCAGGTCTACACCCGGATATTCCCCGCCTACCAGCTGCTGATCGAAAGCCACGCCAAGGCGCAGGACGTGGTGCGCAACGGCGAGGCGCTGGATTCACAGCGCTGAGCCCGAGTCCCGGCGGCGCGGCCGGACCTATTTCTTGCGGAAGGGATAGGCCTGCTGCGCCAGGAACGTGCCCGGCATGTCGTTGTCCAGGATGCCGTAGTTTTCCGGCAGGCGCCTGCTCACGCCGCGCACGGCGGTGCCGAACAGGTAGTCGATGAAGGACAGGTGCGCCGCGTAGTTGCGGTCGATGGCCTCGGTGTCCGACGAGTGATGCCAGTGGTGGAAGTCCGGCGTCACGATGATGTAGCGCAGCCAGCCCCAGGGCAGCTTGACGTTGGAGTGGATCAGCACCGCCTGGAAACCGACGATGATGATGTAGGCATCCAGCACCGGCTTGGAAAAGCCCAGCGCGAACAGCACGCCCAGCACGGCCACGCGCGTGATCAGCAACTCGACGATGTGCAGCCGCGATCCGGCCAGCCAGTCCAGCGTGCGGGTGCTGTGATGCACCGCGTGGATGCGCCACAGGAACGGCACCTCGTGATAGGCCCGGTGCGCCGCGTACTGCACCAGGTCCGCCACCAGCACCGCCAGGAACAGCTCCAGCGCGTAGGGCAGGCCGACGATGGCCTGCTGCAGCGGCTCATACGCGGCCCAGGAAAACAGCCGGTGCACGAAGAAGTTGATGCACAGCAGCACCGCGCCCACCGACAGGTGGTTGAACAGGAAGTGCTTCATGTCCACCTGCCATTCCGTGCGGAACACGGGCTGGCCGTCATACAGCGGGAACAGCTTCTCGAAGATGATGAAGACGGTGCTGGAGGCCAGCAGGTCCAGGATGAACCAGTCCAGGCCCAGGTAGGGATGGTGGCCGGTGTTGGAGGTGGTCACCACGACCTGGCTGCCGCCGGCCGCCACCGCCCCGCAGACCAGGGCGAAGGCAGCGATGTTGAGCCAGCGCTGGCGGCCGAAGACGATGTTGGCCAGCGCGATGGTGCCCGAGACAAGCAGCGCGCCGAACAGCAGCGCGCGCATCGCGTCCACGGAATAGAAGGCGCGCAGCTCGGGCGTGGTGAGATAGGCCGGGAAATGGAACGCCAGCACGCCCAGCACCGCCAATATCGCCAGGAACAGCGCGATCACGCCGCTGATCATGCCGGTGCCGGGACGAATGTGCCCGTCCTGCCTGAACAATTCCCAGATCTGGCGATAGATGGGCGCGCGCTGTTTCATTTCATTCCGATGACGACTCCACGGGGCTGCGAGTGTATCGCCGGGCCCGCCGGGCCATGTAAGCAAACGTGAGAAGACGCGTGCAGATCTGCCCCCTTGCCCCATCCGCCGCCGGCTTGCGGTCGGTCAAGCCCGATAAAACTGGCGGATACCCGCAAGATTGACAAGGGTTGCGGCTTGCGTTGTCATGGAACCGACACTTCCAAAGCTCGCGCGCGCCCTCCGTGGGTTCGTGCTTTTCCCTGACCCGGACCCAGCAGAGAGGCCGTCATATGTTCCCTGAATACCGTCAACTCATTACCCAGCTGAAATCCGAGAACGCCCATTTCTCGGCGCTGTTCCAGCGGCACAACGCGCTGGACCAGCAGATCCAGAACATGGAGGCCGGCATCGTCCCGGCGTCCGGCAACGATGTGGAAGTGCTCAAGAAGGAAAAGCTGCAACTGAAGGACAAGCTCTACGGCATGCTTCGGGCCGCCGACGGACACGCCTGAGCGGCCCCGCGCCTCGCGCCGGGCACGGTTCATGCCCGGCCCGCCCTTGATCTCCTGACTCGCTCGCCCCGGCCTGCGCGACCCCGCGCAAGCGCGGGGCGTTTCAATTGGGCCTCAAACCGCGCCCGCGCCATCAGCCAGAAAAATAAGCCGTACTAATCATGGATTAGGATATTTAGATTTTCTAATCCATCCCGCATCGATAGTCTGTCGCCCTTTCCCACAGGTGCGATATGACCCACGCTTTTCTTCCCGGCTTCCTGCTCGGCCTGAGCCTCATCCTCGCCATCGGCGCGCAGAACGCCTTCGTGCTGCGCCAGGGACTGCGCCAGCAGTACGTGTTCGCCGTGAGCCTGACTTGCGCCCTGTCCGACGCGATCCTGATCGCCGCCGGCGTCGCGGGCTTCGGCGCCGCGGTAGCGGCCTTGCCGTGGCTGGAAACCGCGATGCGTTACGGCGGCGCCGCCTTCCTGTTCCTGTATGCGGCGCGCAGCCTGCGCGCCGCGCTGCGCAGCAATCACGACAGCCTGACGCCGTCCGAGAATCAGGCGAACGGCCTGTGGACCACGCTCGCCACTTGCCTGGCCTTCACCTGGCTCAATCCGCACGTCTATCTGGATACCGTGGTGCTGCTGGGTTCGATTTCAAGCCAGTACGAAGGGCAGAAAATCGCCTTCGCCCTGGGCGCCATCTCGGCCTCGTTCCTGTTCTTCTTCACGCTGGGCTATGGCGCGCGCCTGCTGCGGCCGCTCTTCGCGCAGCCGAAGGCCTGGCGGGTGCTGGACCTGCTGGTGGCCGTGGCGATGTTCTGTATCGGCCTGGGACTGCTTATCTGAATTTAGATGGAACCCACACTGATCACTATGAAGCAAGAGTACTAGCTCTTTGAGAATCGTCTCATATATCTCCCCCTTTGCCCCGTCCATCATGAACCGCTCCACCACATGCGCTTCCCATTCATGAAGGAATTCACGGTGATATCGGCATAGGCAATCGCGTCCCTGCTGCGCTGGCGTTCCTTCCCCCAATGGGGCAAGGAATCCCTACATGCCGTTTCGTATCAATCCGATCATGGCGGGGCTGCTCGTCGCCCTGCCCAACCTGGTCCTGGCCGTCGAACACGGGCAGATCACCATCAACGACCCCGCGGGCGCCACCACCATCGTCCTGAATCCGGACGATACCGTCACCCATGCCGGCGCCGGCGCGGCGATCGACATTTCCATCGCGGGCAACAGCCTGAACGCGGACCGGGCCGTCATCACCGCGGGCGACCCCAACATCACAAACAGGTCGAGCGTCGGCCTGCGCGTCAGCGCGGGCGGCGCGGCCACGTTGACAGACAGCAACGTCTCGAATGTGGGAGCTGGCCAGAACTCCCATGCGCTGTCGGTCACGGGCGCGGGCAGTTCCATCAGCGCCCGCGATACCACGGTGAGCACCGCCGGGAACAATTCGCACGGTCTCCTGGCCGAATCCGGCGCGCGGGTCACCCTGCAAGGCGGCAGCATCGAGACGACGGGCATCGGGTCGCATGGCATCGACGCTTCCGGCGCGGACACGCTCGTCAAGGTGAATGGCACGACGATATCAACCACAAGCACTTCCTGGATCTCCACCGGAGTTCAGGCCTACCAAGGCGCGCGCGTCGAGCTGACCGACAGCACGATCTCGAGCCTGGGCGGCAAGGGCATCGAGATCTTCAATGCCGACAGCGTCGTCACGCTCAAGAATACCGACGTAAGCACGGACCAGAACGTGGGTATCACCGTCAACGGCGGCACGCTGACCATGACAGGCGGCTCGATATTTTCCCGGGGCGGCGCGGTCTACCTGGGTTCGAACGGCAACGCCAACGCCACCATTCGCGACGCGTCGCTACGCAATGAAGCCGGCATAGGCATCAACATCAACGCAAAAGATACGTCCGCCACCCTGGACAACGTCATCCTCGAGTCCATGGGCGCGCAGAGCACCGGCATCTGGATGCCCTCGCTCGGCAACACGCTGACAGCCAACCGGCTGACGCTGGAATCCGGACTCATCGGCATCGACAGCCGCGCTGGCGACGTCGTCCTGACGGACAGCGTCATCACCACGCGGGGCAACAACGGCCATGCGCTGTACATGTCGCTCCAAGACGGCAACGGCGGCACCATCGAGGCAAGCAACACCACGATCCGGACCCACGGCGACCTTGCCGTAGGCGCCCTGGCCCGCCTGCGCGGCGCGAACATCGTGCTGCGCGACTCGACCATCGACACATCCGGCACGACCGCGCATGGCCTGTTCGCCAGCGGCGGCGGCAGCGGCATCAGGACGCGCGGCACCGCCATCAAGACCCTGGGCAACAGCGCTGCCGGCCTGGCCATGAGCAACAACACGGCAGTCTCGCTGGACAGCAGCAGCATCGACACCGCCGGCGCCGATGCGCGCGGCGTCTGGAGCTATGGAACCGCCGCCAGCGTCAGCAACACGCTGAGCCTGGGCAATGGCTCGCGCATCGACACGCAAGACGCGGTGGGCCTGCTGGTGAGCGGCGGCAGCCACCGGATCACGCTGGACCGCAGCGACATCACGGCGCGCAGGGACGGCAGCACTGACGATGGCATGCTGCTATATGCGCGCTCCATCGATGTGACTTCCGGCGGCGTCACCACCACGGTCGAAACTGGCCAGATCCGCCTGGACGCCAGCGCCTCGGCGCTGACCGGCGACGTGCTGATCGAAAGCGGCGCGCTGGACATGGATCTCACGAACGGCGCCACGCTCACCGGCGCCGTCTGGCAGCGCGGCAACGGACGCGTCAACAGCCTCGCGCTGGACGGTAGCAGCGCCTGGAACGTGCGCGGCGACTCCACGCTGGACACGCTGAAGAACGCCGGCAGCGTGACCTTCACGCAGCCGCAATCCGGCGCGTTCAAGACCCTGACGGTCAAGAATTACGAAGGCGGCGGCACGCTGGCGATCAATACCCGGCTCGGCGACGACAACTCGCCCACCGACCGGCTCGTGATCGACGGCGGCGCGGCCACCGGCAATACGGGATTGCGCGTCATCAATGCCGGCGGCGTCGGCGGCCAGACCACGCTGGGCATCCGCGTGGTGGAAACCATCAACGGCGGCGTCACCGCCAGCGACGCCTTCCACCTGGACGCCGGCTCCACCGGCTACCGCGCCAGCATCGGCACCCTCGCCCTCAATGGCTACGACTACAGCCTGGTGCGCGGCGGCAACGGCGG
This sequence comes from Achromobacter sp. 1011811831, assembly GCF_059760905.1. Lineage (NCBI taxonomy): Bacteria > Pseudomonadati > Pseudomonadota > Betaproteobacteria > Burkholderiales > Alcaligenaceae > Achromobacter > Achromobacter sp. 1011811831. Next base: position 57,056 of record NZ_JCBANG010000014.1, on the reverse strand, counting down.
CGTGGCCGACGACTGGTATCTGACCTCGGAATACACCGAACCCACCACGCCGCCTGGCCCGACCGATCCCCTCGATCCCATAGATCCGACGGATCCGACGGGTCCCACCGATCCTACCGGCCCCGTCACGCCCACCGACCCGGTCGCGCCGCCGGAAATCGATCCGTCCGGCTTCAGGAACGTGTCACCGGAAACCGGCGCCTACGCCGGCAACCAGCGCGCCGCCATGAACCTGTTCTCGCATGGCCTGCGCGACCGCGTCGCCGTCTCCGATGCCGACAACGGCAGCCGACTCTGGACCCGCGTCCTGGCCCGCCACGACGGCGGCCTGCGCATGGCCGAGGGCAAGGTCGAGGTCGATACCGACAGCACCCTGCTGCAGATCGGCGGCGACGTGGTGCGCGCCCGCCTGGGTCATTCCGGCGTGCTGCAAGCCGGACTGATGGCCGGCTACGGCGACGCCCGCACGCGCTCGGACGCCACGCTGCGCCTGCCCGGCTCCGGCCAGACCGCCCAGGCCCGCGCGCGCGGCAAGGTCTCCGGCTATTCGGTCGGCCTGTATGCCACCGCCTATGCCAACGACGCCACCCGCCTGGGCGCCTATGCCGACGCGTGGCTGCAATACGGCCGCTACGACAATCGCATCAGCAGCGACCTGGGCGCCGTGCGCTACGACGCCGACGTCTGGTCCGCCTCGCTGGAAACCGGCTACGCCCTGCGGCCCTTCGCCGCCGGGTCGGCGCTGGCCGATGTCGTGGTCGAGCCCAAGGCCCAGCTGCTCTACAGCCACTACAAGGCCCAGGACGCCACGCTGCAGGGCACCCGCATGCAGAGCGGCAAGCGCAACGCCGTCACGACACGCGCCGGCGTGCGCGTCTACCCCAAGGCCGCGCCCGACGCGCCGCAGCCGAAGATCCGGCCGTTCCTGGAAGCCAACTGGGTCCACGCGCCCGGCACCCCGTCCGTGCGCATGGGCGCGAACACGCTGGATACGGCCCCGTCTCGCAACGCGCTCGAACTCAAGCTCGGCGCGCAGGGACAGATCGGACGCAATGTGCAGGTCTCGGCCCAGGCCATCGGCCAGCTCGGCAGCGGCGGCCAGCGCGGCTATGGCGGCATGCTGAACGTCAGCTATCGCTGGTAGTTTCCGTTGGCGGCGCGGCGCGCCGCCAGCTTGGGTAAACCCTTGCTATTTTTGGCGCCAAAATAGATTTATATTTTCGCCAAAACCCATCCGTTTCCCCAAGCTTCGCGGCGCCCGACGCCGCCCCACGCCCATGACCCAGATCACGCAATTCCCCTTCGTATCCGTATCGGGCGCGCCCGAGGCGCGTGGCCGTTCGTATGGCCAGCAGGCGGCGGACCGCGTCCGCAAGAGCGCCGCCATGTACGGCCAGACCCTGGTCTCGCTGGGCTACGACGCCATGGCGCGCGGCCAGCTGATCCAGGGCTTCGCGCGCGAGATCGAGCAATTCGCGCCGCACTACCTGGAGGAAATGCGCGGCATCGCCGCCGGCGCCGGCGTGACGTTCGAAGACGTGGTCATGATCAACGCGCGCACCGAAGTGATCGCCAAGGCCCGCGCCGAAAAGAAGAAGGCGGCCGAGCTGGAGCCGGGCGACGGCTGCACCGGCGCGCTGATCCTGCCCTCGCGCTCGGCCAACGGCCGGCTGATCCACGGCCAGAACTGGGACTGGCGCGCCGAATGCGCCGACACCGCGATCGTGCTGCGCGTGCGCAACGACAACGGCCCGGACATCCTCACCTTCGTCGAGGCCGGCGGCCTGGCGCGCAGCGGCCTGAACGGCGCCGGCATCTCCATCACCGCCAACTACCTGGAATCGGACCGCGACTTCCAGCAACTCGGCGTGCCGCTGTCGCTGATCCGCCGCAAGGTGCTGGAACAGGAGCATTTCGCGCTGGCCATCAAGGCGGTCAGCACCACGCCGAAATCCTGCTCCAACAACATCATGCTGGGCATGGCCGCCGGTTTCGGCGTGGACTACGAGTGCACCACCGACGAAGCCTTCCCGATCTACCCCGGCGCGGACGACCTGATCGTCCATGCCAACCACTGGGTCAGCGAAGTCGCGCTGGGCAAGCTGCGCGACACCGGCCGCGCCAGCACGCCCGAAAGCGCCTACCGCGACTGGCGCGTGCGCCGGCTGCTGAACGAAGCGCCCAAGCTGACGCGCGAAGATCTCAAGCGCGCGCTGTTCGACGACTTCGGCGCGCCGTATTCCGTGTGCCGCCCGCCACGCCCCGGCAGCCACGACAATCTGTCGGCCACGGTGGCGATGGTGGTGATGGAACCCGCCGCCGGACTGATGGAGGTGGCCCCGCTGCCCGCGCTGAACCGCGTCTTCACGCGCTACAGCCTGCAGGACGAACCCCTGCTGCTGCCCGCCGCCTGAACGCGGCCGCCACCGGAAACCCGCCCATGAAGACCATCCTGTCCAGCGCCGCGCTGGCGGCCTCGCTGGCCCTGGCCGGCGCGGCCCAGGCCGGCGCGCCGCTGCGCATCTCGCTCACCGCCGACATCCGCTCCACCGAGCCCGGCGTCAACCGCGACAGCAACAGCGACGCCGTCGTGCTGCACATCGTCGAAGGCCTGGTGGCCTACGGCGAGGACGCCGAGGTCCGCCCCCCTGCTGGCGCAGTCGGTGGACATCAGCCCCGACGGCACGACCTACACCTTCACGCTGCGCGACGGCATCCGGTTCCACAACGGCGCGCCGCTGACGTCCGCCGATGTGCTGTGGTCCTGGCAGCGCGACACCGCGCCCGCCACCGGCTGGCGCTGCGCCAGCGAATTCGATGGCCGCGGCGCGGTCAAGGTGCTGTCGGTGCAGGCGCCGGACCCGCGCACGGTGGTGTACCGGCTGGAGCGCCCCAGCAGCCTGTTCCTGGCCACGCTGGCGCGCACCGACTGCGGCGGCACGGGCATCGTGCACCGGGACTCGGTCAAGCCGGACGGCGCCTGGGACAAGCCCATCGGCACCGGCCCCTTCATGCTGGCCGAATGGAAGCGCGGCGAGTACATCCGCCTGGCGCGCTACGCCGGCTATGCCAACCGCGACGGCAAGCCCGACGGCTATACGGGTTCGAAACGGCCGCTGATCGACGAAGCGCGCTTCGTGATCGTGCCGGACGATTCCACCGCCAAGGCTGCCCTGCAGCGCGGCGACATCGACATCATCGAGGACCTGTCCAACAGCGACGTGCCGGTGTTGCGGCAGGATCCCAATGTGCGCGTCGCCTACGCGCCCGTGATGAGCATGACGGCGCTGCTGATGCAGACCCGCGATCCCCTGCTGGCCGATCCGCGCCTGCGGCAGGCGCTGGCGCACGCCATCGATTACGCGCAGCTGGCCGCCGCCGTGACCGAAGGCCTGGCCCAGCCCAACAATTCGATCGTGCCGCTGGTGTCGTCCTATCACGGCGCGGCGCAGCGCCAAGGCTGGCAATACGATCCCGCGCTGGCCGCCAGGCTGGCGCGCGAAGCCGGCTACAAGGGCCAGGAGCTGACCATCCTGACGACCAGGCGCTATCCGCAGTCCTACAACTCGGCCGTCATCGTGCAGGCCATGCTGCAGGCGGCCGGATTCAACGCCAGGCTGTCGGTGCTGGAATGGGCCGCCCAGCTGGACCGCTACAACGCCGGCAACTACCAGCTGATGACCTTCCCCTACTCGGCCCGGCTCGACGCCGCGCTGAACTACGAGATGGTGACTGGCGACAAGGCCAGGCAGCCGCGCAAGGTCTGGGACAACCCGGAAGCCGCCAGGCTGATCGAGGCCGCCTCGGCGGAAACCGACCACGGCAAGCGACAGGCGATCTTCGATCAGCTGCACCGCCTGTTCCTGGCCGATGTGCCCTCGATTCCGCTGTACAACGGCCTGGACATCGGCGCCTTCCGCAGCGACATCAAGGGCTACCGGCCCTGGGCGGTGAAGAAGCCGCGCGCGTGGGAAGTGGAAAGAAGCGGCTCCTAGCGCGCCGCTCAGTCGGCGAACAGCTCCGCCGCGACGAAGTCCACGAAGGCCCGGATCTTGGGCGACAGCTGGCGGCTGGACGGCCACAGCACGTGAAAGACCATCTCGCGCTTGTTGTAGTCGTCCAGCACGGTGACCAGCCTGCCCTGCCGCAGTTGCTCGCGCACCGCGATTTCCGGCACGCAGGCGATGCCCAGGCCCTGCTCGGCGAAGCAGACCTGCGGGTCCAGCGTGTTGGTCACCATGCTGGCGGGCAGTTCCAGCGCCGGCTCGTCCGACGCGCGGCCCAGCGGCCAGACATCCAGCTTGCCGGTGCTGGGAAAGCGGTACAGCAGGCAGGCATGGCGCGTCAGGTCCCGGGGCTCGCGCGGCCAGCCCGCCGCCTCGAAATAGGCGGGCGCGCCCACGATCACCTTGCGGCAAGCGCCCAGCCGCCTTGCCGTCAGGCGCGAATCGCCGGGCTCGCCGGTGCGGATGACGGCATCGAACCCCTCTTCGATCACGTCGACCAGCCGGTCCGAGTAATCGATGTCCAGTTCGATGCCCGGATGGCTGCGCTTGAACTCCCCCAGCTTGGGCATGAACAGCGTGCCGACCGACGGCAGGCTGATGCGCAGCTTGCCGCGCGGCTCGCTGCGGGTCTGCAGCAACTCATCCTCGGCGGCCTCCATTTCGTGAAGGATGCGGCGGCAGCGCTCCAGGAACAGCGCGCCTTCCGGCGTCGGGTTGATCGTGCGGGTGGAGCGGTGGAACAGGCGCACGCCCAGCCGTTCCTCCAGCCGCACGATGGCCTTGCTGACGGCCGATGCCGAAATGCCCAGTTGCTGCCCCGTCGCCGTGAAGCTCCGGGTATCCGCGGCACGGACGAACACGTGCAGCGCGCTGATGTTGTCCATGCCTGCCCGCCCCCATTCATGACTACAGAGTCATTAGTGTTTGAAACTTTAGCCTGTTTTTCATTTATCGGCCGTCCCCCACACTGCGTCCCAGCTATGGGCCTGCCGCCTTCCGGCGCGCCCGAACCTCGATGAAAGGACGAGAGCATGACGACGATGACCGCGCGGACCGCCGCGCATCCCGACGCGGACAAGCTGCCGCTGGGCGCGCTGCTGGCGCTGGCGATGACGGGCTTCCTGGCCCTGCTGACCGAGACCCTGCCCGCTGGCATGTTGCTGCGCATCAGCGCGGGCATGGGCATATCGGAAACGCTGGCGGGCCAGTTCGTGACGCTGTACGCCATCGGCTCGGTGGCCGCCGCCGTGCCGCTGACGGCGGCCACGCAGGGCTGGCGTCGCCGCCCGCTGCTGCTCGCGGCGCTGGCCGCGATCCTGGTGTTCAACACGCTGACAGCGCTGACCGACAACTACATCACGGCCCTGGCCGCGCGCTTCCTGGCCGGCATGGCGGGCGGCCTGATCTGGGGCATGCTGGCCGGCTATGCGCGCCGGCTGGTGGCCGATCCGCTCAAGGGCCGCGCGCTGGCCATCGCCGGCGTGGGCGCGCCCATCGCCCTGTCGCTGGGCGTGCCGCTGGGCACGCTGCTGGGCGATGCGCTCGGCTGGCGCAGCGCGTTCGGCGCGATCTCGCTGCTGACGCTGGCGGTCATGGCCTGGATCCTGGCGAAGGTGCCCGATTTCGCGGGACAGCCGGCCGGCAGGCGGCAGGGCGTCGGCCCGGTGCTGCGCAGCCCCGGCCTGCGCCCGGTGCTGGCCGTGCTGGTGCTGTGGGTGCTGGCGCACAGCATTCTCTACACCTATGTGGCGCCCCTGCTCGGCCCGGCCGGCCTGTCGGGACAGACGGACCGGGTATTGCTGACGTTCGGCGTGGCATCGCTGGCCGGCGTCTGGATCAGCGGGCTGCTGATCGACCGCAGGCTGCGCGCGCTGACGCTGCTGAGCCTGGCCGGTTTCGCGCTGGCCGTGCTGGCGCTGGGCCTGGCGGGCACGCATGCGCCGGCGGTCTATGTGGCGGTGGCGGCCTGGGGCGTGGCGTTCGGCGGTTCGCCGACCCTGCTGCAGACGGCCTCTGCCGAGGCGGCCGGCCCCGGGGCGGATGTGGCGCAATCGATCCTGGCCACGGTCTGGAACGTGGCCATCGCGGGCGGCGGCATCGTCGGCGGACTGCTGCTGGACGCCTCCGGCGCCGGCGCCCTGCCCTGGGCCGCGCTGGGACTGGCGATCGCCGCGCTGCTGCTGGCCGGATCGGCGCGCGCCCATGGCTTTCCGGCGGAGCCGCGCCACGCCCGGCGCGCATGAGAAGAGGCGCCGCATCCCGCCGGACGCCGGTGGCCGGCATGCCGGCCGGCCACCGTGTCGCGGTCAAGGCTTGATCGACGTGCCCCAGGCGCGCGGCTTGCCCTCCCAGACCGAGAAGCCCTGCACGCGCTTGCCGGTGGCCCAGGCATCGGCGCCGTTGTAGAGCACCAGCAGCGGCGTCTGCTCCAGCATCAACGCGTGCAGCTGGTCGAACAGGGCCTGGCGCCTGGCCGGATCGGATTCCAGGAAGCTCTCGTCGATCAGCTTCTGCGCCTGCGGATCGTCCCAGACCTTGCGCGGCTGCGCGGTCTTGTCGCCGGAGAACTGCTCGAAGCTCAGCGCGGGATCGATGCGCGAGGAGAACGTGAAGGAGCTGATCTGGTACTTGCCGGTGTTGTAGCGGTCCAGCTGCGTGGCCCACTCCAGCACTTCGATGCGGGCGTTGATGCCCACGGCCTGCATCATGGCCTGCGCCATCACGGCCACCTGGTAGCTCGGCACGTGGGCGCGCTTGTTGGCATAGATGACGATGGGCTCGCCCTTGTAGCCCGCTTCCTTCAGCAGCTGCTGCGCCCGCGCCGGATCGTGGCGGTAGGCGCGCTTCTCGGCCTCCTTGTAGTAGGCCGAGCCGGTGTGGACGGCGGAGTTGTTCAGCTCGCCCAGCCCTTCCGACGCCGCCGCCACGACCTGCGGAATGTCCAGCGCGGCGGCGATGGCCTGGCGCAGCTTGACGTTCTTGAGCACCGGATCCTGCGTCTGGAACAGCAGCGTGTGCTTGGTGGCGTCGTGCGGGGTCATGACCGCCACGGCGGGATTGCCCTTGAGCTCGGCCACGTCGGTATTGGTGATCTGGCTGGCGTCGATGGCGCCGGACACCAGTCCCGCCTTGGAGCTGGACGCGTCCGGCACCACCAGGAACTTGACCTCGTCGGCCAGCGCGCGCTTGGCGCCCACGTAGCCGTCCGGCTTGTCGCCGGCGCCAGGGGGGTGCGCGTAATCCTTGAAGGCCGTGAGCAGCACGTATTCGCCGCGCTTCCATTCCTTGAACTGGTAGGGGCCGGTGCCTATGGGCTTGTCCCAATTGCCATCGGCGCCCACCGAGTCCTTGTGCACGATGGCGGTCATGCCGCAATCGGTGCGCGCCAGCGAATCCAGGAACACGGCGGACCGGTGGCTGATCTTCATGACCACGGTGCGCGCGTCGGGCGCGGACACGTCGGTCACCTTCAGGCCGTTGCGCCCGTCGAAATCGCTGCGGCAACGCCAGTCGCTCTTGGGATCCATGTAGCGCTGCCAGTTCCACAGCACGTCGGCGGAACTCAGCGTGGCGCCGTTATGGAACTTCACCCCCTCGCGCAGCGTGAAGGTGTAGGTCAGCCCGTCCTCCGACATGCTCACCGATTGCGCCAGCAGCGGCGCCACGGTGCCATCCTCGCGATAGCCGACCAGGCCTTCCACCATGTGCAGCACCACGCCATCGGTGGTGTTGTCGCGGTTCACGCCCGGATTGATGGAGCGGATATCGGCCGGCTGCGCGATGGTCAGCACGGCCGCCGGGGCGGCGCCCGCCCAGGCCAGGGCAAGGCTGAGCGCGAGCGTTCGGGAAAGGGAAGGATGAGGCATGTGGGGCTCCGGGGCTTGCGGCGCCGGCTCATGCATTTTTGGCGCCAAAATTTGATGCACATTATGGATGCATCGAATCATGGCGCCATCGGGAGTATCCCTGAAGCGCGGCGGCAAGGCGCGCAAGACGGCCGGCCAAAAAGCACCACGGCGGCGATCCGTTGCCGGATGGCCGCCGCGTGCCGGGGGCGACAGCCCGCCGGATCAGGGAATGAGGCCGCGATTCGCGGCCGCGCTCAGGAAATGTCCTGGCCCACGTGCGCCGCGATGATCTTCTGCAGGCGCTTGACGTCGCGCGCCTCGAGCGCGTCGACCATGTCGAAATGCTCGCGCGCGGAGATCTCGATGCGCGCGCGCGTCACCCATTCCTTGGCCGGCGCCGCCGGCCCGCGCGCGCGCGTTTCCTGGATCAGCGCAACCAGTTCGCGGTTGCTGCACAGGTCGTACAGCGCCGCGTGGAAGGCCAGGTTGACCTCGTACTGTTCCAGCAGCGTGCCGTCCTGCAACAACTTGGCGAAACGCTCGGCCAGCGCGCGCAGCGCGCGCACCTTGGCGCTGGTGACGTTGGGCATCAGGTCGGCCGCCGCGCCGGTCTCGAGCAGGATGCGGATGTCGCGGATCTGCCCGTGCACGTCCGGATCCATGGCGTACACGTGATAGCCCCGGTTCGGGATGTGCGCGATCAGGCGCTTGGCCGTGAGCTGGTCCAGCGCCCGGCGCACTTCCAGGCGCGTGCAATCGTAGCGCTCCTGCAGATCGATCTGTTTCAGCCAGGCGCCGGCGCCATATACGCCCGACTGGATGTCGTGGGCGATACGGTCGACCAGGCCCGGCTGCGTCGCCGCCGCTTTCGGCATGGACCACTCCCGAGAATCAAATCCAAAGCGCGTATTTTATGCACACTCCCCGCCGGACATCGATCCCGGTTTCCCCCGTTCAGGCCCGGGCCGCCGCCGGCTCGTCCAGCCGCCAGCGCAGGCGCACGCCGCCCGACGGGGTGGACTCCAGCGCCGGGATCGCGGACAGCAGCTTGCGCGTGTAGTCCTCGCTCGGCCGGTCGAACACCTCGTCGCGCGCGCCCTGCTCCACAATGGCGCCGTCGCGCATGACCACCACGCGATCGGCCACCTGCTCCACCACGCCCAGGTCGTGGCTGATGAACAGGCAGGAAAAGCCGTGCCGCTCCTGCAGGTCGGCGAACAGGTCCAGCACCTGCGCCCTCACGGTCACGTCCAGCGCCGACACCGGTTCATCCGCGATCACGAAGGCCGGCCGCCGCACCACCGCCCGCGCGATCGCCACGCGCTGGCGCTGGCCGCCCGACAGCTCGTGCGGATAGCGGCCGGCGTATTCCGAACCCAGGCCGACCTCGGCCAGCACCTCGTCCACGCGCCGGCGCTTGTCCTGGACGGACAGGCCGCCCAGCATGCGCAGCCCTTCGCCCACCAGTTCGCCGATGGTCATCCGCGGATCCAGCGAGGAATACGGATCCTGGAACACCATCTGGCAATTGAGCCGATAGTCGCGCCAGCTCGCGGCGCGCCGGTCCACCGCCGCCCCGCGAAACAGGATCTGGCCGGACGACGGCGCCAGCAGCCCGGCGATGGCGCGGCCCAGCGTGGTCTTGCCCGAGCCGGAGCCGCCCACCACCGCCACCACCTCGCGTGGCCGCACCTGCAGGTCGATACCGTGCAGCGCGCGCTTGGCGCCGGTGCGCGAGAACAGGCGCTGGCGGCCGGCGTAGTCGATCACCAGCTCCTTGACCTCGACGATGGGGGCTTCCCGGTTGACCGCCCGCGCCGGCTGCCGGCGCGGCATGGCATCCAGCAGCTTGCGCGTGTAGGGATGGGCGGGCCGCTCCAGGATGGCGGCCGTGGCGCCTTCCTCCAGCACGCGCCCGTGCTGCATCACCACCATGCGTTCGGTGTAGCGCGCCACCATGGGCAGGTCGTGGCTGATCATCAGCACGGCCGTGCGATGCTCGCGGGTCAGCGCCACCATCAGTTCCAGCACGTCGCGTTGCACCACGGCGTCCAGCGCCGTCGTCGGCTCGTCGGCGATCAGCAGCGCCGGCTCCAGCAGCATCACCGAGGCCAGCATCATGCGCTGGCGCATGCCGCCGGAAAACTCGTGCGGCCAGGCCTGGACCGCCGCCTTGGGATCGCGTATGCCCACGCGCGCCAGCATGTCCAGCACCCGTTCGCGCCGCTCGGCCGCGCCCAGGCGGTTGCGATGCAGCTTCAAACCTTCCTCCAGCTGGCGGCCGATGGACATGGACGGGTTGAGCGACGTCATCGGCTCCTGGAACACCATGCCGATGCGCGCTCCGCGCAGCCCGCGCAACGCGGCGGCGCTGGCGCGCAGCACGTCCACGCCCTCGAACAGGATCGAACCGCCCGCCACCTTCAGGGGCGAGGGCGTCAATCCCATGATGGCGCGCGCCGCCTGGGTCTTGCCGCTGCCGGACTCGCCGACGATGCCGACCATTTCGCCCGGCGCGACCGAGAAGGACACGTCGCTGACGATTTCGCGCCCGCCGGCGCCCACGGTCAGGGTCAGCCCCGACACCGATACCAGTGCGCTCATTGCACGCCCCTCATGCGCGGATCGAAACGGTCCCGCACCGCGTCGCCCAGCAGGTTGATGCCCAGCAGCGCCAGCGCGATGGACAGCCCGGGAAAGATGGACAGGTAGGACGCCTGCGCCATGAACGGCCTCGCGGCGGCCAGCATGTTGCCCCAGGTCGGCGCGGGCGGCGGCACGCCCAGGCCCAGGAAGGACAGCGCGCTCTCGGCCAGGATGACCCAGCCGAACATGGACGTGGCCAGCACCGTCAGCGGCGCGATGCAGTTCGGCAGCACATGGCGCCACATCGTGTACAGCTCGGAATTGCCCAGCACACGCGAGGATTCGATGAATTCCTTTTCGCGCAGGGACAGCACCGTGCCGCGCACGATGCGCGTGACCGACGGCGTGTACGCCAGGCCCAGCGCCAGAATGATGCCGTACTTGTTTGCCCCCACCACCGCCAGCAGTCCCAGCGCCAGCAGCAGGCCCGGGAAGGCCAGCAGGGCGTTGTTGAGGGCCATGATGATGCGGTCGGTCCAGCCGCGCACGAAACCGGTCAGCGTGCCGATCAGCGTGCCGGCGACGATGGCCAAGCCCACCGTCAGCAGGCTGATCCACACGCTGCTGCTGGCGCCCGCCAGGAGGCGCGACAGCTCGTCGCGCCCGAACTCGTCGGTGCCGAGCAGGAAACCGCCGCCGGGCGGCTTGAGGCGCGCGGCGAAATTGATCTTCAGCGGATCATGCGGCGTCCACACCTCCCCCATGACGGCGGCCAGAAGGATCACGCCGACGATCAGGCCGCCGATCAGCGCGTTGGCTGGAATCTTCTTTTTCATTCGGCGGTCACCCTTGGGTCGAAAATGGGATAGCACAGGTCGATCAGCAGGTTCACCACCACATAGACCACGCCCACGAACAGCAGGCAGCCCTGGATCACCGGATAGTCGCGGGCGAAGATCGCGTCCACCAGCAGTCGGCCCAGGCCGGGAATGGTGAACACGGTTTCCACCACGGCGATGCCGCCCAGCAGATTGCCCAGCACCAGCCCGATCAGCGTCCAGGTCGGGCCGAAGGCGTTGCGGAACGCGTGGCGCATCAGCACCGCCGATTCCGGCAGGCCCTTGGCGCGCGCGTGCGTGATGTAGTCCAGCCGCAGTACTTCCAGCGTGCTGGCCCGCGCCATGCGCAGGAGCACGCCGATCTCGTGCAGGAACAGCGTGGCGATGGGCATGACCAGATACAGCAGCCCCGCCTTCCAGTCCTCGCCGACGGACACATAGCCGACCACCGGCAGCCATTGCAGCTTGAGGCCGAACAGGATCAGCATCAGCAGGCCGAGCCAGAACGTGGGGATGGACACCAGCAGCGTGGCCGTCGACACCAGCGCCAGGTCGGCGGCCTGGTTCTGCTTCCAGGCGGCGATCATGCCGGCCGGCACCGCCACCAGCGCGGCCAGGATCACGGCCACCACCACCACGCGGCCGCTGACCAGGAAGCGGTCCCATACCAGCGACAGCACGGGCTGGCCGGTATTGATCGACGAGCCCAGGTCGCCGTGCAGCATGTTGGAGAACCAGATGCCGAACTGGGCGGCCCAGGTCTGGTCCAGCCCCAGCCGCGCCCGCAGGTCGGCCAGCGCGGCCGGCGTGGCCAGATCGCCCAGCAGCAGCTGGGCAGGGTCGCCGGGAATCAGGCGGATCATCACGAATACCGCCACCGCCACGATCAGCAGCGTGGGCACGGCCATGACGATCCGGGACAGCGCAAAACGCAGCATGGCTCGCTCCTCTCAGTTCCGCCGGCCGGCGACGGTCCGGACGCGCCGGACAGATCCGGCCTTATTCATTGCGCAGCCGGCGCAGCGTGGCGGCCAGGAAATCCTGCACCTGCGGCACGCACTTCAGGCCGTCGTGCGGCACGTTGTCCACCAGGTCCAGCACCGCGTGCACGCCGGCCGCCTCGAACGAGCGACGCAGCGATTCCAGCCGTTCCGGACGGGTCCGCCCGGCCGAATTCGCGCCCGACATGTGGAACTTGCCGCCTTCGCGGTGCGTGATCTCCCAGGTCTCCAGGTCGGCCTTGCCCACGATCATGTGCACGGCCACCTTGCGCAGCGCCCCGGCGTCGACGGCCTTGCCGAAGCGCGCCTGCGCATCGCGCACGCCGACCCACCAATCCTGCTCGGGATCCAGCAGCGTGACCGAGCCCGGCGCGCCGATGGAAACGGCCCACAGCGTCTCGGGATGCAGCAGGGCGTAGCGGTTCACGAACTGGCCGCCGCCCGAGTAGCCGAACAGGCCGAAGCGCTCGAAGCGCCGGCCGAACTTCTCCCCAACCTCGGCCACCATGTCCTGCAGCACGTGGTCGTAGCGGATCTCGCCCTCGCGCAGCTGCTTGAAGCCGTCGCGGTTGCCATCGCCCAGCACGCCCACCGGAAACAGCGGGCACAGCACGATGCAGTCGTTCCAGCGCGCGAATTCGGCGAAGGCGTCGCGGTATTCGACGAAGGCGCGGCCGGTGCCATGCATGACCACCACCAGCTCCACCGGATGGCGCGCGCTGTCGATGTGCGGCGGCACGTACATGCAGTACGAGAAGCGCGGATCGCTGCGAGCCGCGAAGATGGTGCTGTGCCCCAGGTCATAGATGGCCCGGGCGCGGGCATTGTCGGAAGGAACGGCGGTGGCTGCGCTGGACTGCATGGCTCTCTCGGTTGGCCGGCGGCAAAGGCCGCCGTCCGCGATGGCGCGGAAATTATGAAACATAAATTGGCGCCAATTTTAGGAATGAGCAAACCCGCCCCACAAGGCTGGGAAATCCCTAGGTCGATCAGGAATCGTGGGAGGAAAGGGCGGGAATCGGGGCCAGACGCCCGCCGCCGGGCGGCCGCGCTCAGTCGAGCTTGTAGCTCTTGAGGTGGATGCTGGTCTCGGTGGCGGAGATCGCCTTGATGAGCCGGACGCGGTCCAGCGCCTGGGACATTTCCTCGATATTGGCCACGCTCAGCTCGGCCAGCAGGTCCCAGCGGCCATTGGTGTCATGCAGGCCCACCACGGCGGGGTCGCCCAAAAGCAGGCTGACGACGCGGCGGGTTTCGTTGCCGTCCACGGCGATGCTCATCCAGGCGCCGATGCGGTTGGGCTCGGATTCCGGCCGCAACCGCACCGTATAGCCCACGATGACGCCGGCGTCTTCCAGGCGCGTGATGCGGTTGTTCACCGTGCCGCGCGAGACGCCCAGTTTCTTGGCCAGCGTGGCCACCGTGCTGCGGGCGTCGGCGCGCAACAGGCTGAGCAATTGTTGATCCAGAGTGTCCATTGTTGTCATTTCGACAGGCGATTGGCGCCAATGTGAAATCTTATACGTGTTTTCCTGCCGAAATGGCAGCTTCCGGCTGACGTCGCCTTTGGTCAGAATTTTCATCAGAACAGAAGGAGACTCATCATGACCACGCTGCTCACCACCAAAGACGTCGCCACGCTCATCGCGACGCGCACCCTGCCCCGCTGCCTGGAAGACCTGGCCGCACGCATCCGCGCCGACTTCCTGCGCTGGCCGGAATTCGACAAATCGGCGCGCCTGGCCAGCCATTCCAGACTAGGCGTGATCGAACTCATGCCCGTGGCCGACGCCCAGTTCTACAGCTTCAAATATGTCAATGGCCACCCGCAGAATCCGCATGTCGGCCTGCCCACCGTCATGGCCCTGGGCGTGCTGGCCGACGTGACCACCGGCACTCCCCTGCTGGTGTCGGAACTGACCCTGACCACCGCGCTGCGCACGGCCGCCATGTCCGCCGTGGCCGCGCAGGCGCTGGCCCGTCCCGGCGCGCGCAGCATGGCGTTGATCGGCAACGGCGCGCAGAGCGAATTCCAGGCCCTGGCGTTCCATCACCTGCTGGGCATCACCGACATCCGCGCCTACGACCTGGATCCGGCCGCCACCCGCAAGCTCGCCGCCAATCTGGCGCGGGTTCCCGGCCTGCGCCTGCGGCCCTGCGCCAGCGCGGCCGAAGCGACGCGCGGCGCCGACATCGTCACCACGGTCACGGCGGACAAGGCCTACGCCACTATCCTCACCGCCGACATGGTGGAGGACGGCATGCACCTGAACGCGGTGGGCGGCGACTGTCCCGGCAAGACCGAGCTGCACCGCGACGTGCTGCTGCGCGCCAGCACCTTTGTCGAATACGAGCCGCAGACCCGCGTCGAAGGCGACGTCCAGCAGATGCCCGCCGACTACCCTGTCACGGAACTGTGGCGCGTGCTGGCCGGACAGGCGCCGGGCCGCCGCGACGCGGACGAGGTGACGCTGTTCGATTCCGTGGGCTTCGCGCTGGAAGACTATTCGGCGTTGCGCTACCTGGCCGACGCGGCTCGGGAGCTGGGCCTTGGCCAGCCGGCCGGGCTGATACCCGAACTGGCCGATCCGCGCGACCTGTATGCGCTGGTCGAAGCCAACCGGACGGCCGATGCACAGGGCGGGCTGGAGGTACAGGCCCGCGACAGCCACGCGCTCTGCGCCTAGCCTGGCTGTCCGACCTCGGGATGCCGAGAGAACCCGCCAGCCTCCTTGGCTGGCGGCCGCGCGGCCCTGGAATGCGCCATCCCGGGCCGTCGCGACGCGCATGCGAAGCGCCCACGCAATGATGTTCCAATGCATTGCCTCGCCGCAGACGCCAGGAGGGCGCGCGATATACTCGGCCACCGCGAGCCATGCCTCGAAGGCCGGCCCGGCGCACAGCACACGCGTTCTGCGCGCCCGCCCCTCCCCGAGCGCATCGGCACACTCATGAATTTCGGATTGTCACGACAAGCCCATGCTGCAATGGCTCAGACGCAAACTGTCCCCATGGTCGCCGGAACATCAGCGCTCGGTCGCGAAGTTTCCCGGCCAGGCTGAACTCGACCCGCCATCCGCCGCCGACCTGGCCGCGATGGGCATGACCGTGGCCTTCTTTACCCGCGACAGCATCTACGAAACGGAAAAGAACCGGCTGGTCCGCTCCGCTGAAAGACTCCAGCTCCCCATCGACGCCCAGGCCATCGACACCACCGGATCCTGGGTGCGCAACGCCGCCATGAAGCCCGGCGTGCTGGTCGGCATGCGGCGCAAGCACCGCGGCCCCATGCTCTATGTGGACGTGGATGCGGTGTTCCACCGCAATCCCTGGCCCAGCCTGGCCGCGCTGGATTGCGACATCGCCGCCTACCACGAGCCCGATGGCCATCTGCTGAGCGGCACGCTGTACATCAACGACACGCCGGCGGCGGGAGCCCTGCTGGACGAATGGGCGGCGGCTTGCGGCGCCAATCCCGATGAATGGGACCAGCTCGTGCTGGAACGCATCCTGACCGAGGATGCCGCCCGCGCCGAACCGCGCTATCGCCAGGCGCGGCTGCCGGTCGCCTATTGCTGGATCTTCGACAAGATCGACAACGTGGCATCGGCGCAGGTCTATATCGAACACCTGCAGGCCAGCCGTGAGAACAAGCCGCTCAAGGGGCTGCTCCGCAAGCCCGGCCGCAACGTGCGGCGGCGCCGCGACCGGATCCGCACGATAGAGAAGATTCTGTTCACCGGCGCGCGCGGCCGCTGACAGGCGGCCCGGACCGCTGATCGCGGACGGCCTCCGGTGTCCCATGACACGGGGCCCAGGCTCAAAAGACAGGTCATTCGCTCATGCATGGCCGCACCGCCGTCGCGTGATCCGCATCTACGAAGCGCGTGCGCCCTGCCCTGCGCCGTCGTCCTGCAGATCCTGGAAACGCGTCTGCCATATCGAGATCAATCTGGCCGCCTCCGCGAGCGTGCAGACATCAAGCAGATTCGGATCGTCCGGCACCACGGGCAGCAGGTCGGCCTCGAGCAGCAGGTGGTTCATGACCAGGAAGGCGATGGTGCGCAGGTTTCCATCCGCGTACAGGTGATGCTGCTCCAGCGCCAGGCAGCACTCGGCGATCGACTGTCGCGCGAGCAGGTCGCGCGCTTCGCCCGCTTGGCCGGACAAGCCGGACATCCGTTCATAGTGCGCGCGGATGATCTGGTCCGCCTTCTCCCGACACTGCGTCCGCGACTGCCGGGACGTCATGACATAGAGCCCGTCCATTCCCTGCTGCAGCCGGCTCCATTTTTCGCTGCCGGGATGGCGGTCCAGGCGCGCCTCCCATTCATCACGACGCATGGCGCTCAGCTCGCCTTCGCCAAAATCCACGCCGTAGCACACCGCCACGCCATCCCGATAGCCGGCATGCATGGGCTGGCCTTTCCTGTCCTGTACCCCCACCACCGCATGGCCGTGATACTGCTCGAACAGTTCGCCGTCCAGCGGCTTGCGCGCCCGCACCTGTTCCAGCATCCGCGCGAACGCGTCCATCATCGCGGCCATGTAGCCCCTTTCATCTTCGTACAGCGCGGGATTGCAGCGGTCGCCGTCATCGCCATCCATCAGCAGCCGATAGCCGTCCCGCAGCGGATTGCGCATGCGCTCGAAGCAGGCAAAACCACTGTCGCCCAGCGTCTGCGCGAACGCCAGCCTGGCCGCCTCCAGGCGGAACAGCTGCCGCACCACCTCGGCGTACTCGCCACCCAGCGATTCCGGCAGCGTTTCCGCATCGCGGCCCAGCCGCGCGACGGCCGCCCGCTGCGCGGACAGGTCCGCATCCGCGGGCAGCTCCGCATAGGCGTCGGATATTTTTTTCTGCACCATGGCCTGGATCCAGTCAAATGGCCCCGGAGAATCGGCGCCGCGCTCAGGCGCGATGCGTGCTTGCTCATCGAGACCCGGCAGCGTCGGCCAATCCGGTCCAAGCGACTGGCCGGACCAGAAATCGATATGCTGCCAGCAGGTTTTCACCGTGGACAAGCTCAGGCTGGACGCCGTCTTCTCGTTGAAGCCGACATCGCGCTCCACCATCAGCGCGGCCACGTCGTGCGAGGCCCCCCTGATCTGTCGCAACAAGTGCTGATACGGCGTTGTCCTGTCCGGACTCTGCCTGGCATCCACCCTTGGAGGCGGGTTGGCAACGATATGAGGAAAGCCCTTATCCGAGACGCCAACCCGTTCCGACCCGCGCCTGCAGAGCATCGCCAGATCGTGCCAGGGACGCAGGCCGGGCTCGCCGGTGGATTGCGTCATGAGGCGCCCTCCAGGCGCACGATGGCGCGCTCGAATTCCGCCTGCAGCCGGGGATCGGCAGCCAGTCCCTCCCGCTCTCCAGGCCGCGCCAGGCTGCCGCAGCGTTCCAATGCCGTCGCCAGCAGCGCCGACAGCAGGGTCAGGCGCTCGATCAGCGCGGCGCTGTCCGGTCCCACATCGGCATCCGCCGCGGCTCCCAACGCCGTCACGCAGCGGTCGAGCAGGGACGCCATGTGCTCGATCGCCGCCTTGCCCGGCTGCGCGCGCCGCGACCACATATCGCCCGCCGCCGCATCGACCAGCCCGGCATAGGCCTGAAGGCGATCATCGGCGCCGAACATCGGCTGGTCCCGATGCCGCAGGCGCATCCATTCGATGGCCAGGACGACCGCGCGCGCCCAGGCGTCCAGCAGCGGCCCGGATTCAGGCAGGGGCGCGCGCCCAAGCTGCTCGAATTGGACGCGCAGCTGGTCGACCGCCGCGCCGCGCGCCTCCAGGATGCGCAGCGGCAAGACCGCGCGCAGCGCGGCGCGGTCCATGTTCCAGCCATGGCGCCCGGCGGGCTCGGCCAGATCCAGGACGGCGGTCAGCACCGCGACGGGCCACACCCCCGCGTCCTGGGCGCCCAGCTCGCGCCGACCGCCTCGCGGCCCATGCTGGCATGCCCATAGCGCGTCGTCCAACAGGCGCTGCAGGGTCAGCCGCATGCGCTGTTCGGCGGCGTCGCCCGACGCCAGATCGGCGCCTTCCTCATGCGCGGCGGCCAGCTCGAGCATCCTGGCCACGGCCCGGAGCCGGTCGGCCAGGGGAAGAGCAGGAATCGCCCGCCCGCCGGCATCCAGCGTATTCGCCATGGCCTGCAATGTCGCCAGGCGGTCTTTCCGGCGCATCAGTTCCCGCTCGATCGCGCTGTCCACGCTGGACGCCTCGATGACCACGCCCGGCGGGGTCGTCGGCGTATCGATCTGATCCCTGACGGCCCCGTCCAGGTCCGCCGCCGCCCCCATGCCGAGCATGCGTTGCAGCGCCGGCGTATCCAGGTGATGGATGATCCCATCCCTGTCACCCCGCTCCAGGCGCGACAGCTCGTGCGCGGCCAGGATCGAGAACGCGCGTTGCGCGCCCAGCTCCCGCTCGCCGGAAAAATCCGTGTAGTCCCCGGACGCGATCTGCTTGCGCAGGGCCTCGCTCCAGGCCCGCGCGGCCTGCCTTCCCGCCGTTGCCGTGGCGTCCTGCCTGAATGCGCCGAGCAATGCCTGCCGCGCCCGTGGCGCCAGGGCCTTGCGGCACACGACTTCCTGCTGCGTCGCCATGCGCAGGCAGGCCCGCGCATGGGCCAGGTCCCTGTCCGCGCCGGCCGCCGGGGAACCGGCCGCCATCCGCAGCGTTTCCAGGACCGGCGCCGGCATGTCCTTCAAGGCCAGAAGCATCATCTGCTGCAGCGGCAGGCGCGTCTTGCCCAAGCCGCCGAAGGCCCGCCGAAACCGGCTCGCGGCCTCTTCCGGCCGGGCCGCGCCCGCGTCGGCCTGGCCATTGGCCCAATCCCGCATGGCCGTCCTCAGCGCCGGAACGCATACCTGATCGGCATACGTCTTCTCGACGCAGGCCATGACCTGCTTCGCGAAAGCGCGTTCGGGCAGATCGGGCCATGCGCCGTCGCTCAGGTCCACCGGCGCGCCCGTGGCGATCTTGCGCCGGTCGTAATCCGTCAGGCGTTGCAGGTGGCGCCGCAGCATGGGCGCCACCAGCGCCTCGATCTCCGCGCTTTCGCGTCCGTTCCCGGGAAGGACCGCGTCCAGCCTGGCGCAGGCTGCCCGCAGCGCGCGACGGCCATGCTGGCCCGCGTCCGCGCCGCGCTTCATCGTCATGGCGCCCAGCAGGTCGGCCATGGCCCGGCTGAGTTCGCGCACCTGCTGCCGGGTTTGCAGCGACGAAGGCGCGCAGCGCGCCAGCAGGCTCCAAGATGCGCCGCGCAACCGTTGCCCCCACCCCGCGGGCGCCGTCGCCGCGCGCGCGGACGGCGATTCGCCGCGCCGCGCCTGCAGCCCGGCTCCCCATCGCCGCAGATTGCCGACGTAGCCCAGCGGCGCGTCGCCGTAGTCGCGGGCGGCGAGCCTGCGCAACGAATCGCTCAACGGCCGCATCTCAGGCTCCCGACGCGGCGCGCGGCGGCGCCTTGACGTTCAACGCGCAGGTCCTGTCCTCGCGTATCGGCAGGATGTCCAGGAAGCCACTGACCTCGAACACCTCGTGCACGGCGCCGCTCAGGCCGCACAGGATCAGGACGCCCCCCTGCTCCCGGACCTTCTGGGCGGCCACCAGCACCACGCGCAGTCCCGCGCTCGATATGTAGTCCAGCCCCGCCAGGTCCAGTATCAGCCGCGCGGGTCCCGTCGCCAGGCGCGCGAGGACGTCGGCCTCGAATTCCGCCGCATTGGCGCTGTTGAGCTGTCCCCTGGGACAGACCACCAGCGCGTCGTCGATGTGCTCCACGTACAAGTTCATGCCGTGCCGTCCTCCTGCCATGCCGATAAGGTCGTTCCAGGCATGGGTAACGCGCTCGGCCCGCGCGGTTCCTCGCGAACCCGCGCGCGGCGGTGAACTCTTTGCCGCCTGGCGGCCACACAGGCTGTTCCATCCCTCGCCGCCTTTCCCTATGCAGATCGACGCCCGATGCCCCTCCATGCTTGCGCTGGCTCCATCCGACGACGCGCTGGCCGACGCCGTCACCTGGCTGACCGGACTTTGCCTGCGCGACGGCTGGCCCGCCCTGGACTCGCTGGCGGCGACGCTCGTCCTGGAAGAGGCGCTGACCAACATCCTCAAGTACGGACTGGCCTCGTCCGCGCAAGACCATGCCGCGCTCGTGCGCCTGCGCTTCACCCGAGGCTGCGGCATCGCGGCCCTGCGCATCATGGACAACGGTCCGCCGTTCGATCCACTGGCCGCGCAGCCGCGCCCTCATGCTCCGTCGCTGGACCAGGCTCGACCCGGCGGGCAAGGCTTGCGCCTGATGCGCCATTACACGCGCGCGATGCGCTACCGGCGCCGCCACGGCCAGAACGAGCTCACGCTGTTCTTCCAGCCCGGGCGTTGAGACCCCGGCCTCGGAACCATTGCCTGGCCACGGTCACGTATGCCCCATGTGCACCGACATGCTCACCCGGCCAAACACCGCGCGCCCGCTGCGTATCGTCATCGACCCTTCGGCGCTGGCGCACAACCTTAGCCGCCTGCGCCATGCGCGCGGCGGACGGCCGCCACGGGTCTGGGCCGTGGCCAAGGCCGATGCCTACGGCCATGGCCAGGCCCATCTGCTGGCGGCGCTGGCCAAGGCGGACGGCCTGGCCGTGCGCGATCTCGCCGAAGCCCGGCGCGTAACCGACCTGGGGTGGCGCGGCCGCATCCTGGTCCTGGGCGGCTTGTTCGACCGGCACGAGGCCGGCCATCTCGCCGACATGTCGCTCGACCTCGTGGTCGGCGCCATGGACCAGCTGGACTGGCTTGCCGCGTCCCGCGTCTCGCGGCCGCCGGCCATCTGGCTGCGCTGGTCGGGCGACCTGGGCCATGCCGGCTTCGATCCCCGCGACTACTCCGACGCCTATCGCCGCGCCCAGGCGCTGGCCGCCCAGGGACGCGCATCGACGGTCGGCCATCTGCTGCATTACGCGAACGCCGAGGAACCCGATAGGCGCTACCTGTGCGACCGCGCCTTCGACCTGGCGATCCGCGGCCTGCCCGGTCCTGTCAGCCGTAGCAACTCGGCCGCGCTGCTGACAGCGGGACGAAGCTCGCCGCCGGAAGACTGGATCCGACCCGGGCTGGCGCTCTATGGCGCCAGCCCCTTGGCGCAGGTCGACGCCGCCGCGCTCGGCCTGCGGCCAGTGATGGCGCTGTATTCGGCGATCACCTCGGTGCGCCGCCTGGAAGCGGGCGCCACCGTCGGCTACGGCGGCGACTTCATCGCGCCCGCGCCCATGCGCATCGGCATCGTGGCCGCCGGCTATGCCGACGGCTATCCCCGAAACGCGCGCACCGGCACGCCGGTCCGGGTCGGAACATGCCCGTCCCGCGTGCTGGGCCGCGTCGGCATGGACACCCTCGCCGTCGACCTGTCCGCCCTCCCGGCCGCCGGCGTCGGCTCGCCGGTCACGCTGTGGGGCGACCACGGCCTGTCGGCCGAGCGCGTGGCGCGCGAGGCCGGCACGGTGGCCGCGCAATTGTTCACCGGCCTCGATCCGCGCCTCGCGGTGCAACTACGCTGACTCCGGCCATGATCCTGTCTTCCTTGCGCGGCAAGATCTTCCTCCTGGTCGTCGCCATCCTGCTCAGCCTGACGACCACCATGATGCTGGTCACGCAGCGCGACGTCACCTCGACCGTCGCCGCCGGCGAGCAGCACGCCATCGGCAACGTCATGGACCTGCTGCGACGCGACCTGGACAGCCGCTGGGCCACGCTGCTGCAGGAAAAGGTGGAAATCGTGTCCGGCGGCAAGCAGGATCTGCGGCGCATGGGCCAGACCCTGCAGGCCATGGCCGAAGCCTATGCCGACCTGGCCCGTCGGGGCGTCGTCGGCGAAGGCGCCGCGCGCGGCCTGGCGCGGGCCTGGATCAACCGCATGAGCCTGGACACGCCCCACGACGTGTACGTCTACGACGCCGGGCTCCACGTCCTGGCCTCCAACCGGCATGAGCTGATCGACGCGGACCTGTCCGGCCTGAAGGACATCAAGGGACATGCGTTCGCCGCCGCCATGCTGGCCCGCGACCGCGCGACGAGCATGGACTACACCTTGTTCCGCTGGCCCGACGACGGCTACAGGGGCGGCGAAACCCGCTATGCCTACTTCACGCAGTTTCCCGCTTGGCAATGGATGCTGGTGGTCGACGACGGCACGCAAGGCGCGCTGCAGCGCGCCCGCTGGCGCCGCGAGCAGATGGAGCAGGCCTTGAAGGAGACGCTGTCCCGGCTGACGCTGGCGCAATCCGGCTTCGTCATGATCCTGGACGACCAGGGCCGGGCCATCGCGCCGGCCCCCGCGCGCTTCGCCGGCATACTCTCCAGCCCGGACCTGCAAACAGGCAGCCCGCTGGCCGCGCTGTTGCGCCGCCAGGACGACGCCAGTCCCTCCAGCCGCGTGCCCTACGCCAACGAGCACGGCGCCTGGCTGATCGAGACCTCATACTTCGCCCCCCTGAAATGGACGCTGGTCGGCGCCGTTCCTGAGCAGGATCTGAAATCGCCGGCCCAGCGCCTGATGCAGCGCCAGGCCGCGGCCTTCGCCGCCACCCTGGTGCTGGCGCTGACGCTGGCATGGCTGCTGGCCGCGCGGCTTGCCCGGCCCTTGAACCAGCTGGCGCGCTATGCGCTGCAGCTGGCCGGGCAGGATCTCGCCCGTCCCCAGCCCGTCCCGCCCGAGATCAAGGCGCTGCCACGGCGCAACCGCGACGAGACCGGCCGCCTCGCCGCCTCGTTCCTGCACATGGCGGACCGGCTGTCCCGGAACGTCCGCCAGCTGCTGTCGGAAACCGCCGCGCGCGAACGCTTCGAAAGCGAGCTGAACGTCGCCCGCGACATACAGCTGGGCCTGCTGCCCGCTCCGTTGCCCGACGCCGCGTGCCGGCGCATGGACCTGCACGCCCTGATGGTGCCCGCCAAGGAGGTGGGCGGCGATCTCTACGACTACTTCCCCATGCCGGACGGCCAGCTGTGCCTGGTAATCGGGGACGTGTCCGGCAAGGGCGTTCCGGCCGCGCTGTTCATGGCGGTCACCCGAACCCTGATCCGCACGGTCGCCGAAGACGAAAGCGACCCGGCCATGATCGCGGCCCGGGTCAACGACAGGCTGTCCCAGAACAACCCCCGGCTCATGTTCGTCACGCTGATCGTCGCCACGATAGATCCGGCCACGCGCCAGCTGCGCTGGGCCAACGCGGGCCACCCGCCGCCGCTGCTCTGCGTCGCGGACGGCGATATCTGGCCCCTGGCCGGCCGCAGCGGCCCCGCCTGCGGCATACAGGCGGGTATTCCCTATCGCGGCTTTTCGGCCCGCCTGCAGCCCGGCAATCTGTTGCTCACCTATACCGACGGCGTCACGGAAGCCATGAATCCCGAGTCGCTGCAATACGGCGAGACGCGCCTGCAGGCTTGCCTGGAGGCCGCGCGGGCACTGGCCTGCCAGCCGCTGCTGGAAGCCGTGCTCGCGGACGTCAAGGCGCACGCCCGCGCGGCCGAACAGTCCGATGACATCACCCTGGTCGCCGCACGCATACGATGAATCCGATCGCGCCCCTGATCCTCGCCGCCCTGTTCCTCATCGCGCCCGCCGCCGCCCAGGACGAACCCGGCGCGCCGTCGACGCCGGCTCAAGCCCCCGCCGTCCAATCCGCCGACGCGCTGCAACCCCGGCCCGGGCCGGGCGGACGCCGCTGGCGCCTTGGCTATGTG
Source organism: Achromobacter sp. 1011811831 (assembly GCF_059760905.1). Lineage (NCBI taxonomy): Bacteria > Pseudomonadati > Pseudomonadota > Betaproteobacteria > Burkholderiales > Alcaligenaceae > Achromobacter > Achromobacter sp. 1011811831. The sequence goes on along the minus strand of NZ_JCBANG010000014.1, from coordinate 33,027 downwards.
CAGAGCGGCGACTACCAGGAGTACCCGCGCACGCTGGCCGCGCTGGTACAGGGACTGCGGCAGCTGGGCTGGCTGAGCATCGGCGAGATCCCCGCCGGCCTGGACGGCAGGCAGACCTGGAACTACATCGCGGAGCACGCGCGCAGCGATACGCTCAGCTTCGTGCGCGACGCATGGTGGCAGCCCGGCGACTTCGATGCCAGCGCGCGGCCCGCGATGCGGCAGGCGATCCAGGACCGGCTGACGCGCAAGGGCGACGTGGACCTGATGATCGCGATGGGCACCTGGGCCGGACAGGACATGGCGGCCATCGGCCCGCCGGTGCCCACCGTGGTGGGCTCGGCCAGCGATCCGGTCGGCGCCGGCATCGTCGCCAGCGCGGCCGACAGCGGGCGCGAGAACCTGCACGCCCGCGTCGAGCCGGAACGCTATGAACAGCAGATACGCCTGTTCAACAGCATCGTTCCCTTCAGGACGCTGGGCGTGGTCTACGAGGACACCGCCGAGGGGCGTGGCTACGCCGCGCTGGACGCGCTGCGGCGCGTCGCCGGCGAGCGCGGCTTTCGCGTGGTCCCGTGCCAGGCAAGAACATCGGGCGTCGGCGCGCCGCAGGCGCAACTGAACGTCCTGACCTGCTACAAGCGCCTGGCCGCGACGGTCGAGGCCATGTACGTGACGGTCAGTTCGGGACTGACCGCCGACATCACGCGCCGCCTGGCGGCGCTGCTGCGGACGAGGCGCATTCCCAGTTTCGCCATGCTGGGCGCGGAGGAGGTGCAGAACGGCCTGCTCCTGAGCATGGCGCGCGCGGACTATGCCTCGGTGGGCCGGTTCCACGCCGCCATCATCGCCCGCATCCTGCGCGGCGAATCGCCTCGCCGCATCAGCCAGCTCTGGCGGGAACCCGCCAGGATCGCCGTCAACTTCAAGACCATGCGCCTTATCGGCTTCGATCCGCCCATGGAGTTGCTGCTGGCGGCGGACGATATCTTTGAACTCGCGAACGGGCCTGGCCCCGCGCAATCTGTGACGTTTATCCAACATTGAAAAACAAATGCGTTTCTACCCGTTTTTATTTCGCAATTTATGGGAATAATGTGTCGGAAAATTGCCACTGCGCTCCTACTATCCACTTCATACAGTGATGGAAACACTGCGCATTCCGACGACAGGATGGACAAGGCGATGATCCAACAACCGCAGCCCGCGCGCCGTCCGCCTCAGCGGCCCACGGAAGCGCGCCCGCCAGCCTGCATGCCCGCCCCGGGATCCACTCTAGGGATTTCCCCGATACGCAACGCACCGGCCGCGGCCGATGACGCTTCCCGCCCTTGATCACGACCCGCCGCGCGCCACGCGCGGCAGCCATGCCAGCGGTCGCTACCCGGACGCCGGCAACCCGCCTTTCCACAACCGCATGCGTCACCGCAGTTCCACAAAGCAATCAGAAGAGCGCCACGCTCTCGCCCCCTGGTACTAAGAGTTGCGCCCGCCTATGCGCACAGGGCGCCCCCGGCAAACGTTGTATCTGTCCACATCGCCGATGGCCGATCGCCTGTCGCATCACGGAGGTAGCACATGAATGTTCCGATCGATCAACACGCCCATTGTTCCCGCCTGCGCATCCTGGTGGCCGATGACCATCATCTGGTGCGCGAAGGCGTCAAGCTCGTGCTATCGCAGCGTTCGCTGGAACACCTGGTGCAGGTGGTCGCGGAAGCCACCTGCGCGGAGAGCGTGCTGACGCAGCTGGCCGCCCACGAGATCGACCTGCTGGTGCTGGACCTGGGCATGCCCGGCATCACCGGATCGCGCTGGATACGCGCGCTGCGCGACGCGCATCCCGAGCTGCACATCATCGTCATGACCGCCAACCAGGACACGCACACGCGCGACGCTGTCCTCGCCGCCGGCGTAGAAGCCTATCTGCTCAAGCAGGGCGAAACGCAGACGCTGCTGGACGCTGTCAACGCGCTGGCGCTCAAGCGTGCAATGCCCGCCGCGCCGCGCGCCGCCGCGTCCAGCGAAGCGCCATCGGCCTCGCCCGCCGCGCCGGCGGAATCGCTGACCCGCCGCGAGCAGCAGATCCTTGCCCTGATCGCGGCGGGCGCGACCGGCACGGAAGTGGCGCGGCGTCTGTACATCAGCCCGCTCACGGTGCGCAAGCATCGCGAGAACCTGATGCGCAAGCTGGAGGTCCACAACACCGCCGAACTGGTCGCCTACGCGGTGCGACTCGGCGTTCAATAGGGTGCATCCGCGCCCCGTCATGGTGCACATCGCGGCCCTCCCCGCCCGTGGCCGCGAATAGGCAAAAAAATACGATGAACGTCGTATTGGTCGCTTAGAAGACGCTCGGTAGAGTCTCCATCCACAAGCTTTGGATTGATCGTGCTGGTGGAACTCGACGGCCTGTTCAACAGCAGGCCCGCGATCCGGCCATCAGCCGCCCGACCGCTTTCATCGCGACGCCCAGCCTCGGCGCAAGCCGCCGAAGCGCGGGGAGCCTTTTGCCCGCGCAATGAGTTCGGTCAACGGTAAGCCCGGCTCCGTGAGCCATGCCGGGTGCTGTCAAGAAGGCCGACCCTCATGCACACTCTCACGAAATCCGCCACGACTTCCCCGTCCGAGCACGCCGCCACGGCAGCCCCTGCCGCGACGCTGTCGCCCGTGTCGATGAACCGCCTCTTCAACGAACTGGTCTGCGAGCATGGCAGCCGCCTGCGCCGCTTCGTCAACCGCCGCATCGGCAACGAGGCCGACGCGGCGGACATCGCGCAACAGGCGTTCATCGAAGCCTCGAATGCCTATGCCGATTTCCGTGGCGACTCCAAGCTCTCGACCTGGCTGTACGGCATCGCATTGAACCTGGTGCGCAACTACCTGTCGCGCGCGCCCGAGCAGCGCTACAACTTTGTCTGCGAGACCGCGCTCACGCATCACGCCTGCCTGCAGCCGAATCCGGAACAGATCGCCGCGCAGCGCGAAATCATGCAAGTGCTGAGCTCGGCGCTGGAATCGCTGCCCGAGAACATGCGCCAGATCCTCAACCTGGCGGGCATGGAGAACCTCTCATACGAGCAGATCGCCGACATCCTGGCCGTGCCGCTGGGCACCGTGCGCAGCCGCCTGTCGCGGGCCCGCGCGGCGCTGCGGCAACGCATGGAAGAGCAAGGGGCCGTGCTGCCCTTCTGAAGCGGTTGCGGGGCCCCGGCCCCGCAACCCGATCATCACGCGCCGCTATACCAGGGCGCGTTCCAATCCCGGCCGGATGAGTCCCGCGATGCGCCTGCAGGCGGCTTGGAAGGCCGCGCGGCGGGGATGGCGCCGCCGTCCCGCAACGGGTTCAGCAACGCGGGATCCTGCACCTGGGGCACCGGAATGGCCAGCGGCGCGGAATCGCCCGCGGGCGCGGCGGGCCATGACGGCGCTGTGTTCCCGGCCTGCGTATCCTGGATCACCGCCCGCCTGCCGTCGATGGCCCGCAGGCCGCTGCCGCCCTGTATCCGCTCCAGGAACTGCGCGGCCGACGCCGCCGGCTTTTCATCCCATGGCGCGGCCACGGCGTCGCCGAACGAAGGATTCGCCACCGTCACGATATTGGCGGGCGTCGCCACCGTGACGCCGTTGATGGACACCAGCCTGGGCCGGATCAGGAACAGCCGCTCGCGCCGCTGCACGGTCTTGGATTTGCTGGAGAACAAGGCCCCCAGGAACGGAATGTCGCCAAGCAGCGGCACCTTGTCGACCTGCTCGGTATTCTGGCTGCTGTTGTATCCGCCGATCAGCAGGGTCTGCTGGTCCCCCACGACGGCCAGCGTGCTGATATTGCTCTTGCGCACGGTCGGCAGGCCATCGATCTCCACCTCGCTCTGGACGCTGCCGTCCTCGATGTCGACGGTCAACTCAACCTGCCCGCCCTGGGCGGCCGCGATATAACGCGGCGTAACCCGCAGCGAGGTGCCCACCGTCACGGGCGTGACCGTCGCGACCCGCTCGCCGCGCAGCGAAATGTAGAAGGTCTCGGACAGGTCGATCATCGCCCCCAGGTTGTCGGCCGTGAGGATGGACGGCTGCGACAGGATGTTCGCGGCGCCCCTGCTCTGCAACGCCCGCACCCTGGCCGCCAGCGAGGTTCCCAGGCTCAGCCCCAGCGTGCCGGGGTTGAGCTTGGCCGCGCTGTCCACCGGCAAACCGCCGGAAGGCTTGAGCGCCAGATCGCCATAGCCGATGCTGGACCGGCCGACATTGGCGCCCCAGTTGACGCCCAGCTCGCTGATTGCCTCGGAATTCACGTCCACGATCATCGCCTCGATCTCCACCAGGGTGCTGGGCACATCCAGCTGTTCGATCAACTGCCGGTAGACCGGAATCCGGTCGGGAATGTCCTGCACCACGATGGCGTTCAGCCGCGTATCGGCCTGGATCGAGGGCTCGCGCGTCCTGGCGCCGCGCGGCGCTTCGGCGGCATTCCTGGCGACCGGCGCGGCCTCGCTCTTGGCCCCCTCGGGCTCCAGCACCCGCGGCGGATTGTCGCGCAGCGGCGCCGCGATCTCCGCCAGGGCGGCATTGCCGCCGGCGCCGCTGCCCTGGATCAGGTTGCGCAGCACGGTCGCCAGCCCGGGCGTGGCGACCTGCTGGTTGCGGTAGCTGATCACGCGGTCGTTCACCGATGCGTGCTTGAGGCGGAACACCGCGACCTGCTGCCCGCTGGCCCCGACCGGCAGGGCCGCCACGGTGCGCTCGACCAGTTCCACGTAGCCAGGCGGCCCGGAGACCAGCGCGACGCCCTGGTCGGGCAGCTCGCCCCAGCCGAAGCGCGCATCCAGCACGCCCAGCTGCGTCAGCGCCTGGCGCAGATTGCCGATGGAACCGCCCATGGCGCTGACGGTGCGCGTGGCCATGTCGCTGGCGCGGCTGACGAACAGCGTGCCGGCATACACGAACCAGTTGAAGCCATAGACCCCGCCCAGCTTGTCCATGAAGTCGGTGGGATTGGAAGCGTTGAACTTGCCGCTGACGGTGCCTTGCAGGCCCGGCGTCATCTGCAGGGCCAGGCTGAAGCCGCCGGCGAAATCGCGCAGCACGTCCTGCACGCTTTCGCCCTTGGCGTAGTAGCTGTAGGCCGCGTTGGGCCAGGAGGGCGCGCACCATGCGGACGCCGCGGGGACCAGCGCGCAGGCCCCGGCCGCGATCAGTCGTTTCACAATGATCCTCCCGAGCGGGCGATGGTGCGCCACGCCGACAAGGCGTTGACGAAATCCCCCAACAGATCTGGAAAACCCTTGGCCCGGCAGTCGGGCCGCAGGATCATCTGCAGGAGCAGGCTTTCCCCCGTGGCGTCGATCGTCATCGAGCCGGGGGAGTTGCGCAGCATGCCGAACGCGAACCCGCCGCAACGCAGCATCAGCTCATCCCTGTCGTCGCCCGGCGCAGGCAAGGGACACAGGCGGCTCTTCACGCCCAGCCATCCCTGCGCCAGCGGCACCAGCCGCAGGCTGTAGACCTCGTCCACCGTGATGGCAATGCCTCCGTCATGGGCCAGCGCGCTTTCCGGAATGTCATAGGCGCTCATGCAATGCGCGACGAGCGGGTGTATAGGCGGTCTATCCATGGTCATGGGTTCCCTGGTCGTTCAGCTGGCGCAACAGGCGCAGCAGTTCCGCCGTGGGCACGACGAGCTCGGCGGGTATGTATTGGTCGACGCTGCCCTGCGCCATCAGCGCGCGCGCCAGTGGAATGTTCTGCATCACGGGGATGCCTTCCTCGCGCGCGGCCTTCACCATGGCGGCGGCGAGCGCGCCCTCGCCCTTGGCCAGCACCACGGGCAGCGGCACCTTGTCTTCCTCGTAGAAGAGCGCGATGGCCAGGTGCGTCGGATTGGTCACCACCACCGAGGCCTTGCGGGTGTTCTGCACCGTGTCGTTCATGGCCATTTCCTGGTGCAGGTGCTTGCGGGCGTGCTTGATGTGCGGATCGCCCTCCATTTCCTTGTATTCCTGCTTCACTTCTTCCTTGGACATCATCAGCCCCTTGCGGTATTGCATGCGTTGCCAGCCCAGGTCCGCCACCGAAATGACGAAGTACGCCACGGCGATGTTCACCACCAGCGTGCGCATCATGCTGCCCATCGCGGCCCCCATGCCGGCCAGGCCGCTGTGCGGGACCTTCATCAGCTCGGGCATGGCGTCCTTGATCACCTGCGTGACCAGGACCGACAGGAACACGATCTTGGCGGTGGATTTCAGGAACTCCACCAGGTTCTTCTTGGAGAAGATGTTCTTGAGGTTCGCCATGATGTTGATCTTCTTGGCGGACGGCAGCAGCTTCTGGAACGCCAGCACCAGCCCCACCTGCATGGCGTCGGCGAAGATGCCCATGCCGATCACGATGCCCAGGTACGGCAAGCTGATGGCGATCAGCTCCTGCAGCAGGATGTCGAGCACGGTGTTGATGGCAGCCCCGAAGGGAATGCCGGTGAAATTCGCCGGCGTCAGGATGATCCGGCCCAGCGCCTCGAAGATCGCGCCGGCATTGCCCAGCGTGTAGCCGAACAGCGCCAGCACCAGCACGGTCTGGGTAAAGTCCTTGCTGTAGGCGACATCGCCCTTCTTGCGCGAGTCCCGCAGCCGCTTCTGGCTGGGCGGTTCGGTTTTCTCGCCGCTCATTGCGGCGCCCATTCCCGCCGCAGGAACGGCAGGATGTCGTTCACGCCCGCCACGCTCTCCCAGGCATAGCCGAACAGCACCTTCATGTAGAGAATCAGCACCAGCAGCGCCAGCGCGCTCTTGATCGGCATGGCCAGGAAGAAGACCTGCAGCTGCGGCGCGAAGCGGCTCACCAGCGCCAGCCCGACCTCGGCCAGGAACATGGCGACCACCGCCGGGGCGGCGTACAGCAGGGTCATCCGCATCAGGGTGTCGAGCATGTCGAGCATCAGCGGCGCCGATGACGGGCGCAGCGTCGGCCACCAGGTCCAGATGCTCCAGACCTGGAAGCTGTTCACGATCAGGGTGACCAGCAGGAACCAGCCGCCGCTGATCATGAAGAAGACCATGAAGGCCTGGTTGAACAGGATGCCCATCGGCGAGGATTCATTGCCCGTGCCCGGATTCAGGGTCGAGCCCAGGCTGGCCCCGCGCTGGTTGTCGATGACGAAGCCCGCCGCCTCGAAGATCCAGAACGGCAGCGCCACGATGAAGCCCATCGTCATGCCCACGAACGCTTCCTTGGCCACGATCAGCAGCGTCTCGCCGATCCCGCCGCTCCAGCTGGCGTAATCTGCCGCCAGCGCGGGCACCAGCACCAGTCCCAGCGCGGCCGCCACGCCATAGCGCAGCAGGCCGGGCAGCAGGCTGCGGTTGAACAGCGGCAGCATCATGCACAGGCCCAGGATGCGCGGTTGCGTCATAGCCAGCGTTCCCAACAGTATTTTTGCTTCCTCGTAGGTGACGCCGGCGGCCATGTGGTTCCCTTCCCGCGCGTCAGCGGATATGCACGAACGCGCCGAATGTGCTGACGGTGAAGTTGTACAGTTCCGTCCCCACCCAGCGCGCCGTGAGCAGGATCACGCCGAACACCACGATCATCTTGATGGCGAAGGACAGCGTCTGCTCCTGGATCTGGGTCAGGGCCTGGAACAGCGAGAACAGGGTGCCGATGATCGCCGCGGCGGCGATCGGCGGCAGCGACAGCCACAGCACCAGGTACAGGGACTGCGTCATGTAGGAAACGAGATCGCTCGTGCTCATGCCTGCTTCCTTCTTGTATCGGCGTGCCCTAGGCGTAGGACAGCACCAGGCCCTGGATCAGTCGGCTCCAGCCGTCCACCATGACGAACAGGAACAGTTTCAGCGGCATGGAGATGGTCACGGGCGACACCATCATCATCCCCATGGCCATGAGGATGTTGGACACGATCAGGTCGATGATGACGAAGGGCAGGTACAGCAGGAAGCCCACCTGGAACGCCACTGTCAGCTCGGACAGCAGGAATGCCGGCACCAGCACGATCAGGTCCGTTTCGCGCAGCGCGGCCGCCTGTTCCGGCCCCCAGAGCTGGCGCGCGGTGCGCACGAAGAAATCGCGCTGCTCCGCGCGGCTGTTCTTCAGCATGAAGCCGCGCATGGGCTCGGCGGCGCGCTCGGCGACGCCCAGGAAATTCTCCAGCGAGCTGCCGGCCTGGACGCCCGGCGTCCCCGCCGCGCCCGACTCGGCCGCCGGCGCGGCGGCGCGCAGTTCCGCCGAGATCTGGTAGCCCACCGGCGCCATGACATAGGCCGACAGGATCACCGCCAGCCCGTAGAGCGCCATGTTCGGCGGCGCCTGCTGGATGCCCATCGCATTGCGCACCAGCACCAGCACCACGCTGATCTTCAGGAACGAGGTCGTCATCACCACGGTCAGCGGCACCAGCGCCACCATGGACAGCGCCAGCGCCAGGGTGATGGGATCGTAGCCGCTCATGAGTCGCCCAGCCTCAGGGCCTTCAGCCGCACGCCGATGTTGCCGTCCACCTCGACCAGCTCGCCCAGGCCCACGTCCATGCCATTGGCGCGGATGCGCACGCAGCCGTCCGCCACCGGCCGGTCCAGCTCGAACACTTCGCCCGGGGCCAGCGTGCGCAGCCTGTCCAGGGTGATCAGGCGCTCGCCCAAGTCGAAGCCCAGCCGCACCGGCACCTGGCCGAAGTCCGCGCTCGCCTCCTGGCCATCTCCGTCCTCGTCCGCGCCGGCCTGCCCGCCCGCGTCGCGCGGCGCCAGCGCGCCGAAGCGCCGCGCGCCCGCCGGGAATACGCCGTCCTCATCGCTGACGGCCACCGATTCATCGCTCATGATCTTCTCCCAGGCTTGCGCCACCACCAGTTTTCCGTCCTGCGCGCGCAGGCCCAGGCCCCACCGGGTATCGAGCCGCATCCAGAGCAGGCCCTGGCCGTCCACCCGATGCTCGTCGAGGAACACGACATCGCCTTCGGCCAGGCCGCGCAACTCCGCCAGGGACAGCGTGCAGGCGCCGACCTCGGCGCGCATGCGCACCGGCACCGCCGCCGGATCCAGCGTCTGCGGCGCCGACAGGCGCTGGCCCAGCGCGCCGGCCAGCAGCATCAGCCCCAGCCCGTCGCAGGACAGGATGACAAAGCCCGTCATGCCCGACTCGGCATTGCGCAGGCGCAGCGTCCATTCATGCTCCAGCCCGGCCGCCGCGTCGCCGTCCAGCGCCAGGTCCACCAGCCGCGCCGGTCCGTTGCCCAGCGCGCCGGCGGCGTCCAGCACCTCGTCCACCAGCGCCTCGACGGCGGCCGCGTACAGCGGCTCGGGCAGCTCGTCCAGGTCCAGGTCCGGCATGCGCGCGGACAGCCAGGCGCGCATGCCAGCCGGCGGCAGACAGCAGCGCAGGCGCGCGCCGGCCCATTCCAGCGTCACGACCACCCGGGCCGAGGCGCGCAGCGTTTCCTCCATCTCCTGTCGGAAGCCCACCTCCCAGCGGGTTTCCGGCAGCGCGCCTCCCGGGCCCGTGGCGGGCAGGGTCACCGGGAAGCTTCCCCCCAGGCGCGCGATCTGCGTGTAGGCGCGCGCCGTCTGGCGATCCAGGCGCAGCAGGGACAGCGGTATCTCGACAGGCCGGTTCATGGCGATGGCATCCATGGGCGCTCAGGGAACCGAACCATCCGCCAGCCACTGGCCGGGATGGACATCGGCGCCGTCGCGGTCCTGCAGATTGATCCGGACCAGCCGCCGCAGGCTGGCGGCCAGGCCGTCGGCCAGGCCCTGCGCCAGCGCGGACACGCGCCGCTGCGCGCGCTCGGTCGCGCAGCGGAACAGCACCGCCAGCGCGCCGCCGTCCTCGAACACCGATACGCTCACCCCTTCCATGAAGCCCTCGTCCAGTTCGACCCTGACCTCGCGCCGTCCGCCGCCGTCCTGGTCGGACACCAACAAGCGCCCGGCCGCCAGGCGCAGCGATTCCTCCAGCCCGGACGCGGCATCCGGGGCGGCGGGCGCCTGCGGCGGCGCCGCGCCGAACAGCCCGAAGGGCGTCAACGGCGCCGACATCCGCGCCGCGTCCAGGGATTCCTCGCCCGCGCCCTTCAAGGCGCGCGCGAAGGCCTGGCTGTCGGCCTCGTCCGCGTCGCGGCGGCGCTCGGCGTCACCGCCCTGGCGCGCGTCCCATTCCGCGCCGCCTTGCGACAGGCCGATCTCCAGGCCTATCCGTCTATCCGTGCTCATCCGCCGTCTCCTCGATTTCCTCGTCCCATTCGCGCGGCCGCCATGCGGTCGATGCCGCTTCCTCGACTTCCGCGTCCTCCTTGTTTTCCTGCTCCTTGAGCGCCTCGGCCTGGTACACGCCGGCCAGGTCCACGAACTTGTCGCACTGGCGCAGCGCGTGCTGGTGCGCCAGCCGCGCCCCGTCCAGCGCTTCCCGCGCCTCGACTTCCTTCCTGAGCGCATCTTCCCGCGCCGCGTCCCGGCGTCGCTCGCCTTCCTTCAGCCCCGCCACCTGCTGCAGCACGTCGTCGATCTCGCGCACGCGCACCAGCCGGCTGCACAGGTCGTCGTACATGCCATCCTCCCGTCTGCGCGCCTCGCCCCGGTACTGCTCCAGCGCCTCCTCGGCCTCGCCTCGGACCTGGACGGCCCGCGCCATGTGCCGGCGCGCGCGGCCCACCCCCAGCTCCGCCTGCTCCTCCCGGAAGCGCTTGATCCTGAGCAGCTCGTCGAACAGCTTCTTCATGGCGGGCCATGCCTCATTGCTCCGCGATGTCCGTCATGCCGCCGACCGCTTCCGCCAGGGTCGAGCGCTCTTCCGTGCGCTGGCGCAGGAAGCCGCGTATGGCCTCGATCTTGCGCAGCGCCTCGTCGGTCGCGGCGTCGCCGCCGGGCTTGTACTCGCCGATCTTCACCAGCAGCTCCACCTCCTGGTACTTGGCCATCAGCTCGCGGATCCGGCCGGCGGCCGCCTTGTGCTCGGGACGCACCACGGCATTCATCACCCGGCTGGCCGACGCCAGCACATCGATGGCCGGATAGTGGTTGCTGGCGGCCAGCTTGCGCGACAGCACGATGTGCCCGTCCAGGATGGAGCGGGTCTCGTCCGCCACCGGCTCGGTCATGTCGTCGCCCTCGACCAGCACGGTGTACAGCGCGGTGATGGAGCCCTTGTCGTTCATGCCCACCCGCTCCATCAGCCTGGGCAGGGTCGCGAACACCGACGGCGGATAGCCCCGGCGCGTCGGCGGCTCGCCGGCCGCCAGGCCGATCTCGCGCTGCGCGCGCGCGAAGCGCGTCACCGAATCCATCAGGAACAGCACCTTCTTGCCCTGGTCGCGGAAGTACTCCGCGATGGCGGTGGCCACGTAGGCCGCCTTGGCGCGCTCCATCGAGGACTTGTCGCTGGTGGCGCAGACGATCACGCTGCGCCGCCTCCCGTCCTCGCCCAGCTCGTGCTCCAGGAATTCGCGCACCTCGCGGCCGCGCTCGCCGATCAGGGCAACCACGGTGACATCCACCGCCGCGCCCTTGACCAGCATGCCCATCAGCGTGGACTTGCCGCCGCCGGCCGCCGCGAAGATGCCCATGCGCTGCCCTTCGCCGCAGGTGAGCAGCCCGTCCAGCGCGCGCACGCCCAGCTCCAGCGGCTCGTGGATGATGCGGCGGGTCAGCGGATCCGGCGCGTCCGCGAACACGGGGTAGAACTTGCTGGCCTCCAGCGGTCCCAGCCTGTCGGCGTCCAGCGGCCGGCCCAGCCCGTCGAGCACGCGGCCCAGCAGGCCCGCGCCCACCGGCACCATGTGCGAGCGGCCGGTGGGAATGACCTCGGTCGACGACGAGATGCCGTGCATGTCGCCCACCGGCGTCAGCAGGGCGGCATCCTTCACGAAACCCACCACCTCGCCCTTCATCTCGAAATCCTCGCCCGGATTGCGCAGCAGGCAGACCTCGCCCACCTTGACGGCCGGCACCACCGCCTTGATGATCGTGCCGATCACCTGCGTCACCCGGCCGCGCACATGCAGGACCGGCGTGTCCTGCAGCGCCATGCCCATCATTTCCGTGATGTAGCTGAACTCGCGCGCGCGCCGCCCGCCGGTTCCCGGCGCCAGATCCGGCTTCATATGCGGCTCCCCAGCACGCGCTCGAAGGCCTGCCGCAGCGCCGCCAGCTGGCGTTCCAGGCTGGCCTCGACCAGGCCGATCTCGCTTTCGACGATGCAGGCCCCCGGCGCCAGGCGCGGATCGGCCACCACGTCCACATAGCCCATGCGGGGAAAGCCCGCCAGCCAGTCGTTCATGCGTTCCTCGGCGATGGGCACATCGTCGGGATGCATGCGCAGCGTGACCTGCTTCTGGTTACGCACCACCGACAGCGCCCCGTGCACCACGGCGCCAACGCGCTCGCGGTCGTCGAAGCCGGCGATCAGCTTGCGCACCGCCTGCATCACGATGTCGATGACCGCCGACTCCACGCCGGCGAAATACTCCACCGTCCGTCCGGCCGCCTCCAGCATGTGCTGGGCGGCCTTGAGCTGGGCCTGATCGCGGCCGTCGGCGTAGCCGCGCTCGCGCTCGGCCTCGTAGGCCGCGCGCGCGTCGGCCACGATGCCGTCCGCCTGCCGCGCCGCCGCCGCGATCAGCGCCTGCGCGTCGCCCAGCGCCGCGTACTCGGACGCGCGCAGGATGCGCGCGCCGGGCGCGACGGAACCGGCCAGCCGACGCGGCGTCAACGGGTCTGCGGGAATAATGAAAGCCATTCTGGGTCCATTTTCTCGATGATGCGCAGTTCCAGTTCCAGCGCGTCCTCGGGCGACAGCGGCGCTTCGCCTTCGGACACCCGGGGCATCTTCAGCTCCACGCGCCGCTGGATCGCGGGTCCCGCGCCCTTGAGGGAAGCCAGCACGGTGCGCCGGCCCAGCTCGCAGGCGGCGCGCAGCACCTCGTCCAGGCTCCAGTCGCGCGAGTCCGGCAATCCGGGATGCAGCGCCTCGGCTTCACGCACGAAAGCCAAGACCTCCGCGCCGAATGCCTCCCGCAACGCCCGCACTTCCGCGCCCACGATGCTGCGACGCAGCCTCGGGCCGCACAGCAGGGCGCCGGTGCGCAGCGCCAGCCCGTCCAGGCTTGCCGTGGGCAGCAGCGCGACGGCCAGCTCCCGCCGGTTGACATCGCCGGACGGCGCCGCCGCCGGCCCCAGGCCCTTGAGGATCTGCCGCGACCAATGCCGGTGCAGCGCCGCGCGGGCCTTGGGGTGCGACTGCAGCACGACCAGATTGGCCCCGCCGGCGAAGTCAGGTTGTTGCGACGGATGCAAGGTCTCGCTGGGAAGCTGGAAGAACCTCAGCATCCGGCCGACCAGTCTGGGATCGACGCTCATGCCACGGGCCCATTCGGTTCGGTCCTGGCCGGCTCGGCGCGCTTGCCCGGCGTCAGCCGGTCGCGCAGCGCCTTCGGCGCGCGACGCCATGCGAACCAGCCGCCCGCCGCGAGCAGCGCCAGCAGCAGCGCGGCGCCCACGCCCACCAGGGCGCCGACCAGGAGCGGCGAGGCGTTGCGACCCTCGTCGCCCGAGGCCGTCGGCGCCTGCGCGCGGGCGGCGGGCTGCGCATTGATCAAGGCCACGGACACCTTGTCCTCGCTCAACCCGGGAATGGCATGTATCACCAGCCTGCGTATCTGCGGCAGCAAGGCGTCCAGCGCGTAGCCCGGCTGGGTCTTGATGAACACGGCGGCGGTGGACGGCGTCGCTTCCTCGCCGACGCCGCCGCGCTCGGGCAGCACCACGTGCACGCGGGCCGTGATGACGCCATCCATCTGCGACAGCGTGTTGGCCAGCTCCTGCGACAGGGCATAGATGTAGCGCGCGCGCTCTTCCAGCGGCGACGAGACCAGCCCTTCCTTGCGGAAGATCTGTCCCATGCCGTCGAAGCGCTCGCGCGGCAGGCCCTTGGCGCGCAGCACCGCCAGCGCGTGGGCCACCTGGTCCGCCTGGACGCTGATGGCGACGCCGGCCTTGCCGGCGCTTTTCTGCGCGGCGATGCCGGCGTCCAGCAGCACCGACAGCACTTCATTGGCCTCGCCCTCGGGCACGGCGGCCAGCAGATCCACGCGCGCGCCGCAGCCGGCCAGCATGGCCAGCAGCAGCAACAGGCAGCCGATCAGCCCGGCGCGCCGGTAACCCCGGCGCGCGCCCGCTCTCTGGAGTTCATGCGTGTACAGGCTCATCAGTTCATCCTGACCAGCGTGTCCAGGTTCTGCGTGCTCCGGGTCACCGCCTTGCCCACCACTTCGTACTGCACCGACAGCTGCAGCATGTCGGCCTGCAGGCGCAGCAGATTGCCCAGCTCCGGCTGCTCGGCCACCGCGTTCAGCCTGGCGGCCATGCCGGTCCATTTGTCCGAGAATTCGGCAACGCCCGAGCGCAGCCCGTTCAGGATCTGGCTGCCCAGCGTCGGCGTCGCGTCGGTCGCGACCAGCGTTCTTTCCAGGAACGAGGCCGGCGCGGCATCCACGGCCGGCGTCCTGGCATCGTCACCCGAGCCAGACCCGAAGACGGCGGCGAACTGCTCCATGGCGCGCACCGAGGCCGGCGACCGCGCCGGCCCGGCTTGCGTCGCCCCCGTCGCGCCCGTCGCCGCGAGCGCCTGTCCCACCATTCCGATTTCCATGCCCGCTCCTGTTGCTGTCAACCCAGGCCCAGCAGCCCCTCGGCCAGCTCGGCGGCCCGCGTGCCGTTCCCCGCGATGCGGCGCAGCAGCTTCACGCTCTCCGCCCGCCGCCCGGCGACCTGCAGGGCGACCCCGCGCCATACGTCGAGCAGGCCCGCTTCCTCTTCATCCATCGCCTCGGCCTCCCGCTCCAGCGCGCGCACGGCGGCCTCGGCCTTGCCCGCGTTCATCAAGGCCACGGCTAGGCCGATCCGGGGATAGGCCCGGTCAGGCCTGAACAGCCGCAACGCCTTGAAGATCGGCTCGGCGTTGGCCATGTCGCCGGTCGCGGCGGCCAGGAAGCCCACCTCGGTCAGCAGATGCGCCGCGTCGGCGGCAAGCGCGACGCCCTGCGCGCGTTCCCGCGCCTTCAGTCCGAACAGCTGCTCCATCGCCTCACGCCGCCGCGACCATGCTGCCCGTCAGCTTCAACAGGGCCTGCGCGCGCTGGCAAAGGTTGTCGTGCGAGGCATCGCCCTGCGTCCGCCGCAGCACGGCCGACAGCGTGTCGCGAGCCTGCTCCACCCGACCGGCGGAGATCTGGCATTCGGCCATGTGCAGCGCCGAATCCGGCGACGCCGGGAACAGCAGGTCGTTCAGGCCGTAGATCGATTCCGCTTCTTCATGGCGGCCGATCATGTTCAGGCACAGCGCCATGCCCGCCCAGTAGTGCTTGCGGGTCGGCCCGTACTGCGCCAGGAACGAGAAGATGGGCAAGGCCTGCCGGTACTGCTTCTGCACCACATGGGCATAGGCCATGCCGTAGATCACTTCCAGCTGCTCGCCGCTGAACCGCTGGGAAGACGGCAGGCCGGCAAGCGATTGGTACACATGGGCCCCGAGTGCTCCCCGGGTCTGCTCTTCCCTGTCATCCTGATTCATGGTGTTCTCCCTTTTTTTTCTCGCGGCGCTCAGATTGCCTGGCGCTTGCCGATGTTGGCCGCGACCTGCACCATGCTGTCGGCGCCGTCCTTCAGCATCTGCGAGACGAGCTGCATGGCCTCGTCCATCGCTTCCATGATCTTCTTCAGCTCTTCCATGCCTTGCTCCAGGCGGTTCTGCAGTTCGAGACAGATGGCCTGCAGCTTCTGCTGCTCGGCCCTGGCGTACTCGGCATCGTGCTGCAGGTCCGCCACCTTGAGATCGTTGGCGCCCTTGGCGATGCCCATCGATCCCTGGATGATGGCGGAGCTGGCGCCGATGATGGTGGTGGCGATCTTGGCCGCCGTGCCCGCGGTCGAGGCGCCGCCCGTCAGGATGCCGCTGACGATGCCCACGGTCAGGGCCGTGGCGATGGTCACGACCATGGCCGCCAGCGCGGCCTGGTTGGCGTCGGCACCCGCCAGCTCGGCGATGCCCAGCGCCATGGCGCCCAGCATGCTCGGGTCGACCACCAGGACAACCGGGAACATGATGGCCACCGCGCCGGCCGCGATCTTGCCGATGCGCTCGGCCGTCTCGGCATCGACGCCGCAGGCTTCCAGCGTCTTGGCCACCATGGTGGTGACCATATTCGTCAGGCTGATTTCCGGACCGCCGCACTCGCGCGAAATCTGGTCCGCCAGCGCCATGCTCGAACCGATCAGGGCCAGGGTGGCCAGCGCGATCATGGGGGCTCCCAGACCCCCGGTCAGCCCCGTCAAGCCGGTGGCCACGACCAGGAACAGCGCCGAGGCCACGACGGCGACGATCTTGCCGATCCAGCCGAAGATCTTGCTGAGCGCGCTCTGATTCTTGGCTTCCTGGCACTTCTCGATCCACTCTTCGATCTTCTTGTTCTGCGTGGCGTTGTTCTGCTCCTTTTTCGTCAGGTCGTTCTGGATGCCTTCCTTCGCGGTCTGCGACTGGACTTCCTGGTTCTTGCTCTGCATCACGCGCAGCAGATCCACCATGTCATTCATGGAAAACGACTTGACGAACCCAAGCGCCGGCGCGCCGTTGGCGTTGAACACGCCATCCCCGCCGGCGCCCTCTTTCAATTCCTTGGCGATCAGCCGGGCCAGGTCCTCGCCCGACATCTCCTCGACGCCCGACGGGACCGGGCCTGTCCTGCCCGCTCCCGTGGCCTCGGCGGCGGAACCGTCCGTCCATGCCGGAACAGCGGCCTGATTCGAATTTGCAACGCTGGTAGTCTGCATGATGGCTGTCTCGTCCGTGATGATGGCTGGCGCGCTCAGATGTTGCGCGCGATGCGGCTGTTGGTCTCGATCCTCGACAGCTGGATGGCGCTGAGCTTGTCGCGCAGGTCGCGCATGATGTCGTCCTTGCCCTTCATGTCGTCGCGCGCGGCCTCGGCGGCGCTTTCGAAGGCCGCGCGCACGGCCTCCCACTTCATCTTCTGGGCATCGATATTGCTGGCTTCGTGTTCCTTTTCCGCCGCCGCCATCTGGCCCGCGCCCGACACGGCCTGCGCGCTGCCCGGCGCCGACGTGATGAACGCCTGGCTTCTCGAACCCAGCGTGGCCGATCGCTCACTGTGAACGGCGAATTCCGCTCTGGCCGTGGTGTATTCGGCCGACGTCTTGTCGCCGCCGGCCGTCTTCCACCGGGTCTGCGCGTCCGTCGCCATCTTGCCTTCCCGCGCGCCCTTGATGCCCAACGCGCCGCCCACCACGCCCCCGCCCGCCTGCAGGGCGCCGCCGGCGATCGACGCCCCGGCCGACATCCGGGTGCTGGCCCGACGCTCGTCGGCGGCGGAACGAATGTTCGCCGCCGCGCTCATCCCGGCGTCGAATCCGGCTCTGGTCGCGGCGGTCGCGTTCTCGCGCCGGGTTTCCTTGTTGGACTGCTGGATCATGTAGAACAGGCGCATCACCTGATCCAGATCCGCCGCCGCCGCGTCGGGGTACTGCTCGACCAGAGAGTCCAGCAGTTCGATCACCTCATTCTCGAGCGCCTTGCCGGCCTTGGGCGCGGGCAGTCCGCCGGCGTCGGCGATCTCCTTTCCGGGCGCGGCCTGCACGGCCTCGGCCATCAGCGACGGAATCCTGCGCTTGCGCGTGGCGGGCTCGTTTTCCTCGGACGCCGGCGCCGGTCCGATCACGTTGGCGCTCGCAGGATTAATGACGACGGTCATGGAAAGCTCCTCAGTTTCGGTCGCCCCGCAGGCGCTCGATCAATTGTTGAATATGCCCGGCGAAGGGCGCGTGCTCATCCTCGACGCATAGCGA
Organism: Achromobacter sp. 1011811831; assembly: GCF_059760905.1. NCBI lineage: Bacteria > Pseudomonadati > Pseudomonadota > Betaproteobacteria > Burkholderiales > Alcaligenaceae > Achromobacter > Achromobacter sp. 1011811831. Next base: position 15,160 of record NZ_JCBANG010000014.1, on the reverse strand, counting down.
CAAGGCCAGTTCCAGCGTTTCCAGCGCCATGTCCGCGTGTCCCAGCTCGATCAGGCACTGGGCGCTGTGGAACACGGGTTGCGGATGGCCCATCATCAGGGCCGACGCGGCCATGTACTGCGTCAGGGCGTCCCGGTGCCGGCCTATCATCTGTCCGGCCGCGCCCAGCGCCATCACGTAGCGCCCGTCCGTATGGTCGTTGGCCACGAGCATCGAGAACAGCTTGAAGGCCTCGGCATACTGCTGCTGGTCGTAGTGCTGGCGCCCGAGCGCGTACAGCGCCTCGTTCTCGTCATCGCCGATGCCGCGCAGCGCGCCCAGGGTGCCGCCGCCCTTGAGGTACTCGCCAAAGGCCCGGGTATTGGCCGACAGCGTCTCCCAGGTCATCGTGTCATCGTCCGCGGTGTGTAGGCTCATTGCTGATTTCCATGAATGTTGGCAAGCGTGTCTCAGATCATCTTCCTGCGCCCCGGCCTGGACGGCGCCGCCCCTGCCCGTCCCGACATGGCGCCGCCCTGCTCCAGGCGCACCCTTACGCTTTCGACATCCTTGCGCACCTCCGCCATGTCGGCGTCGAACAGGGCCTGGGCATGCTGGCGCTGGCTCTCGGTAAGCAGGCCATCCGTGGCGATGCCGCGCAGCCCGCCCGCGATGCCCAGCTGGCGCAGCACGGACTCCTGATCGCTGGATTGCCGTTCAATCTGTTCCAGCAGGGCGCGCGATTCGGCCAGGATTTCTTGAGATGTCTTGTTCATGTCAGCGCATGTTGCTCAGGATGCTCGACCGGCCGTCCTGCATCTTCTTGATGAAGTTGGTCATCACGTCGAAGGATTCGTTGCGCTTGTTGCTCAGCGACTGCAGGGCCATCATGTCCATCTGCTGCGTGCTGTTGAGCGAATCCAACTTGCCCTGGATGAAGCTCTGCATGCCCTTGATGTCGCCCAGATTGCGATCGCCGTGGAATGCAGCCTTGCACGTGAACATTGCCGTGGTATTCGGCAGTTGCCCGCCGCCGACACTCCATGAGGGAATATCGGTGATTCCAGCATCCTTCAACGCCTGGTTCAGCGGCATTTCGTACTTCACCACCTTGTCTTGATTCCAATCCTTGATCGTGGCGTCGCTGTCGCCATCCTTCGGGTACTGGGCCATCACGGTATTGATGGCCGACATCACCGCGTTCAGCTTCGCGGCCTGTTCGTTCTTCTGCTGCACCGCCTCGATCTGCGACGAAAGCTGCCTGTCCAGCAATTGCGTGCGGTTGGTCTGCACCGCCAGCAGCGCGGTTTCTATGTCGCCGGACAGCAGCGCCTGGCTGACGGAGGAAGCACTCATTACGGCAACGGCGGCAGGCATGGCATGACCTCTCTGAAAATAAAAAATGGACTCCGCTGGGTGGCTGGGAACGCCTCCGGGTTCCATCCGGAGGACGAAAATTTCGCAACGTCCCCGCCTGGCCCGGGTTCAAGCCAATCCCTCGCCGAAGGACGCGAATTCATGGACCGCCATGCCGCCCTCGCCCTCATACAGCGGGCCGCCGTCGTTCACGACATCCAGCCAGCGGCTCCAGTGCGCGGCCGCGTCGGCGAAATTCCCCAGGGCCGTTTCCAGCGCCGCCAGGTCCAGCCCGACCAGGGGCACGGCGCGGCACAGCAGCACATGCCCCGACGCCTCGTCCAGCGCCAGCGTCGCGCCGCCGGTCTCGCGCCAGAAGGCGTTGGCCGTCAGCAGGCGCGCGCAGACCTCCAGCAACCGCGCGTCCTCGATCTCTTGCAGCACCGCATACAGGACGATCGCGCCCGCGCCGGCGTCGTCCTGGAGATGGATGATGTAGCCGTCCACGTCCAGCGCCACATAGCCATCCTCGTCCGCTTCCATATCCGGTATTGCCAGGCCCGCGCCCAGCCCGGCCACCAATTCCCTGAACGTATGCATATCGCCTTCCTTTCCAAAATCAGGAACCGCCGCGCGGCCGCTCAAGCCTGGGCGTAGGCGCCCAGGCCCGACAGATACTGCATCGCTTTCAGGTCGACGATGCGGTCCTCCATGTGCGGCGTCTCCTTGCTGCCCCCCAGGCTCGCGTTGCGTACCTGGTTCTCCAGCTGCCCGGACTGCGCGGCGACCTGCAGATAGATGCCGCGGTCCTGCTCGTCCATGGGCCGGTCATGGCGCAGATCGCCGCCCAGGTCCCGCAGCACCAGCTTGGCCTTGAGTTCCGTGTCCAGCACGCCGCCCCGGTCCTTGTCGGACTTGCAGCCCTTGGACACGGTCGCCGCCATGTCGTCCACGCCCGCCCGCTGCAAGGCCTGGTCGGCCAGCGTCTGCAAAAAGACGATCTCCCGCCCCATCTTGGCCGAGTCGCCGTCGGCCTTTTCATAGGCGCGATCCAGGAACATGCTTCTGACCAGCCCGGTCTGTTCGCGCAGATCCGCGATCAGGTCCGTCAGGCGGTCCCGATCCTCGGGCGCCAGGTCCGGCGAATCCAGCTTTTCCGACACTCTGTCGATCGCCCTGCCGATGAAGCCACCCGGCGCGGCGCCGCGCATATCCGCGCCGCTGCTGCCCGGCGCGCCCAGGTCGCCGATCAGCTTGATCATGTTCCGCGTGTTGTGGTCCTGCACGTTGCGCCACACGCCGCCGATCATCCCCAGGAAGGGCGAGGTCGCCAGCTTGTTGATGCCGAAGGAAAAGGTGATGGCGTTGATGTCCACGCCGGCTTCGATATCGCCGCCAGCGACGCCCGGGCCGGAGCCGCTGATGCTCAGCTTGCCCTGGCCGGCCGCCTCATCGAACGCCCGGAACTGATTGCGCGTGAAGGTCAGCTCATCGAATTTCGGATTGAGGTTCCGGATCAGCGGCAGATGGCGGATGCTGTCCGGCGTGATCAGGTTGACGCTGACGTGCGTGAGCCGCGCCGGCGTCTGCGACGGCTGCGCCATCCGCGCCATGAAGGCGGCGTTGCCGGTCACGGCGGCCTCCAGCACCTGCCGCGCGCCCTCGGCGTTGGCGGCGTGGCGCGCATCGTCATCCGGGATGTCCCACATGTCCAGCACGCCGTGGCCGACGATATGCGCCAGCCGCTCGCCATCGGCGCCCCGCAGCTCGCTGATCTTCAGGTTGCGCACGCCGTCCGCGCCATCGGTCACCTTGGAGCTGACCATCGCGCTCTCATAGCGTCGCGCCAGGGGCGCCTGGATCCGGTTGGCCGGGGTGATGACGCTGTCATAGCTGCGGATCACGCCATTGCGGTTGAACACCATGCTGCGCGAGGTCTGCTGCCACTTCCCGGCATCGGCCAGCAGGTCGCGCTGCAGGTCCGCCAGGGCCTTCTTGGATGTGAGCTCGGCGACCTGCCGCTCGCTCAGGCCGGCGGACTTCAGGTCCTGCCGCAGCGTCTTCAGGATGGCGGCCTTGCCCGCGACGACGGGATGCGTGGAATCCTTCTTGCCCTTCGGCGCGCCGATCTGCTCGGAAAAGATGCCGCAATCGCGCAGCTTTCCTTGCGCCACTTCCTGACGCGCCTGCCATTTTTCGCTCAGGCCCGCCAGTACGCCCTTGCGGGCTTCTCCGGTTAGACCTCTCGGAATGTCCGAAGACGACGTGCCAGCGGACGGGTTAGGTTCCGCCTCGGACGCGGACGCCATGATGCTTGCGCCGATGCTGGCCCATTGCAGATTGCTTTCCAGCACGGCCCGTCGTGACAGGGGGTTGGTCATGGCCATGGCGACGACGCCGTCCATCTTGCGTTCCACCAGGCCCTTGAGCGCGTCCAGGTCCTTCAGCACCGCCGTCGTCAGGCTGGGTTCGGCGACCGTCTTGCCCGCGCCGATCTCCGCCTGCGCGATGCCGTCCCTGAGCGTTTCGAGCTGATCCCGGCTGGCCGACAGGGCGCCATGCAGCGCCTGCAGACCTTCCTGCTGCCAGGCCGTCTTGCCCAGCAGCTCCGACGCCCGTCCCAGCGACGCCAGGACCTGCTTCACATTCTCGGGGGTCAAGGCCTCGCCGCAACCCGCTTGCTGGACGCTTGCCTCGGTCAGCATGCCGCGCGGCAGGCTTTCCAGCGGCTTGCCGGCAGTCTCGGCGAATGCGATCCCGTTGGCGCGGGCATAGGCCGCCAGGCCCGGATAGCGCTGCTGCGCCCGTTGCTCGCGCGTCGCCGCGACCTTGTCATCCGCCCGCTGGCCCAGCGCCTCCATGTGGGCGTCCGACAAGCGGCCCGACCCGTACCCTGGGTCCGTGCGCACCAGCCTGGCGAGCGCCTGCCTGACCTCGGCGTCCGCGATCTTCCCGCAAGCCGCCGAGAGCTTGTCCTCGTTCGCGCGCACTGCGCCCAGCCGGTACTGATCCGCGATCGCCAGCGCGCGCGTGATCTGCCGCGACGTCAGTGGACGACTTTCCTTGATGCCCGCGCCCGCCATGGCGTAGCGCGTCGACGTTTCCCCGATCGATCGCTCGAGCGTCTGCCGCAACTGGCCGAGCACCTGCTCGGATGCCCCGCCCCCCGCCCTGCGCTCCTGCCCGCCGAAGTGGCACGCCAGCTTGTTGGCCCAGCCCTTCACGCGCTGCGCCAGGACGGATTCGCCGCGCTGCAGACCGCCGTCCCGCGACAGCGCCACGGTCCTGTCCAGGTCGTAGCGGCCCGTGCCTATGCCACGAAACTGCTCAATGCCCAGATTCATCGGAACTCACCTCGCGCCTCGACCGACATGGCCGACATAGCCACAGCGCGACTGCGTAACCGCCCGGGCCTGGAAGGTTCCATGCCGTGAACGGGAACTCGCCGGCCCCGGCCGTTACTACAGCTCCCGTATTCCGATCGCCATGCCGCGGCATGGGCGGCGGCCTGTTTGACGGGATCCGATATGCCTACACTGCAAACCCAGCCCAGGATGCCAACGCCGGCGTCCGGCGCGGCCGGCGGCGCCGCCGTCGCCAAGCGGGCCGACCTGGCCCCCGCCTTCCCGGCGCCGGGCCAGGCGGGCCAGGTGGCGCCATCGGGCGCTTCGCCGGCCGTCGACGCCGCCGCCTTCAGCCTGACCAACGCGGCCGAGGAACTGAGCCTGGGCATGGCTCACAAGGTCGAGGAAAAGCACCATACCGAACGCAAGTTCGCGCCCGAGCGGGCGCGTCGCGTCGTCCACGCGGACGAGGTCGTGGACGCGATGCAGCAATCGCACGAACCCGACGCGCATGCCAAGCTGGTCGAGCTGACCAAGCATCTGCTGGCCGGCCACGATGGCCCCAGGAAGCTCGTCACGCAGTCGTACCGCGACGTGACCCAGCAATACCTGGCCCTGCAGTACGCGCTGCGCCAGGGAGAGCGCCAGCAAGCGCCCGACAGCAAGCTGGAACAGCTGCGCACGGCCATCGCCGACATCGAGTCGGACCACGGCCCGAGCATCCGCGCCGGCCTGAACGCCCTGCCCGCCGCCTCCGACTTCGCGCGGACGGCCGAGGGCGTGAGCACCTTCCTGGACACCTACCGCGACATCGTGCTGGGTGAACCCTCGCTGTCGCAGACGCTGGCCACCAGCCTGGAGCGGTTCGGCGGCGACAACATCGAAAAGGCCATCCGGCAGCTGACCAGCGCGCTGGGCGCGGACCTGGCCGCCTCGGAGCCATCGGCGCAGCCATCGCGCCTGAATGCGCTGGTATCCGACCTGTACAAGCTGGAGGTCATGATCACGGCGCTGGAAAGCTGCGCCGAGATCGCCAGCACCATGAACAGCCGGGGCTACACGGCCGTGGCCAGGGACCCCTTGCTGACGGACATCGTGGCCATCACGGACAGCCGATGGGTCGACGCCAACACCATAGAGGGGCTGGCCGCGAAACGCGCCGTGGACCCGTTGCCCGACCGGATCGACTTTCTCAAGTCCGTGCGGAGCATCTTCCGCCAGTTCCCCGTGCATTCCTATCCCGACAAGGAAACCCGCGACGCCGTGCTGGACGCCAATCAGGCGGCGCTGGACATCAACATCGCCAAGGAGGACGAGGCATGAGCCTGGAGCTGAATCTGCTGGATTTCTCCCGCGAACTCGGACTGCCGGACTGCCGGTTGAACCACAACGGCGAATGGCTGGCCGCGCTGGCGAACCAGCAATACCTGGGCGTCCAGGAGCGGGACGAAGCCGTGCTCGTTTTCATCCTGCACCCGCTCGGTTACGACGGCCTGGACGTCTTCGAGCGCGCCTGCAGGCAGGCGCATCTGTTTCATCTGCGCGAAGACACCGTGCAACTGGCGCTGCGCGAGCGCGACCATCAGCGCTGGCTGGTCGCGCTGAGCCGCATTCCGCGCGCTGAATTCTCGGGGCCGCGCGGCGCGCGGGCCTGCGCCGACCTGCGCCAGTGGCTGCAGACGCTCTGATTCCCCGCAACGCAACCCTCCGCCCACAGGAACCTCCATGGCCAATCTTTCCTTCAACAGCTCGCTCAGCCTCGACCTCGGCCTGAGCGGCATCAGCTACCAGGCGCGCGAGAGCATCCAGGAATCGCTGCCCGCGCTGCGCGAGATCGCGCCGCTGGAAGAGGCCGCCAGGAACAACCTCGAAGTCCTGCTGGCCAAGCCCAACCTGGCCTCCTTCATCACGACCCACCTGCGGCCGGACATCGCCGACAACGATGCGCTGACCCCGGTCCGTTTCAACAAGGGGCTGCAACGCGCCTGCGCCGATCTGGCGGGCCTGCGGCCGGCCGACAGCGAGACCGCCGCGACGGTGCAGCGCGCGCAGCGCACCCTGAGCGACGAGACCCGCCTGCGGGATCTGGTGGCCATGTACCGCAACGCGCTGCTGCAGGGATGAGCGCGCCCGCCATGCTCAGCGACGAAAGCCGCGAACTCATTTCGCTGCTGGCCTTCATCTATCTGGAAAACAACCGCCCGGAGCGGGCCACGGCCCTGCTGCACGCGCTGGAGGCCGTCAAGGCCAGCGACAACCGCAACCGCTGCGCGCTGGCGCTGGCCCAGCTGCGCAGCGGCAAGCCCAAGGCCGCGCTGGCCACGCTGGACGCGCTGGCCATGAAAGCGGCCCCCACGGCCGTGTTCCACCTGCTGCGCTCGGATTGCCTGCAGGCCCTGGAGCGGCACGAGGAAGCCATGGCGGCGATGCGCGCCTTCGTCGCGCTGCGTCAGCAGGCCGTCCCGGCCCGGGAGACGGATCATGCATAACCTGCTCAATCGCGGCATCGCCGCGCTGACCAGCCGCAACGACATCATCCTGGCGGTGATGATCGTGGCCATCATCTTCATGATGATCCTGCCGCTGCCGACGCTGGCGGTGGACGCGCTCATCGGCGTCAACATGACCATCTCCGCCACGCTGCTGATGGTGGCCATGTACCTGCCGTCGCCGCTGGCGTTCTCGTCGTTTCCATCCGTGCTGCTGGTCACGACGCTGTTCCGGCTGGGCATCTCCATCGCCACCACGCGGCTCATCCTGCTGCAAGGCGACGCCGGCCACATCATCGAGACCTTCGGCAACTTCGTGGTCGGCGGCAACCTGATCGTCGGTCTGGTGGTGTTCCTGATCCTGACCATCGTGCAGTTCGTGGTCATCACCAAGGGCGCCGAGCGCGTGGCCGAAGTCGCGGCGCGCTTCTCGCTGGACGCCATGCCCGGCAAGCAGATGTCGATCGACGCCGACCTGCGCGCGGGCACCATCGACATGGACCAGGCCCGCCAGCGCCGCTCCGTGGTCGAAAAGGAAAGCCAGCTCTACGGCGCCATGGACGGCGCGATGAAGTTCGTGAAGGGCGACGCCATCGCCGGCCTCATCATCGTGGCCGTCAACCTGCTGGGCGGCATCCTCATCGGCACGCTGCAACGCGGCATGACGGCCGGCAACGCGGTGCAGGTGTATTCGATCCTGACCATCGGCGACGGTCTGATCGCACAGATTCCCGCGCTGTTCATCGCCATCTGCGCCGGCATCATCGTGACGCGCGTGCAGACCGGCGACGGGCCGTCCAACGTCGGCCGGGACATCGGCTCCCAGGTGCTGGCGCAGCCGCGCGCGCTGGTCATCGCCGCCGCCATCGCCCTGGGCATGGGCCTTATCCCCGGCATGCCGATCCTGGTTTTCGTGGCGCTGGCGCTGGTCGTGGGCACGGTGGGCCTGGTGTTGCTGCGCTCCACCCGCAAGGTGGTGGACGAGAAGACCGGCGTGATCACCGAGATCTCGTCCCTGGCCCCGGACGGCCAGAAACCCGAAAAGCCCAAGACGGACGGCAGCGCGGAGTTCGCGCCCTCGGTGCCGCTCATGCTGGACGTGGCGGCCGGATTGCAGCGCAGCTTCAACGCGGAAACGCTCAACGCCGAACTCATGAAGATCCGCCGGGCGCTGTACTTCGACCTGGGCGTGCCCTTCCCCGGCATCCAGCTGCGCTTCAACGAGACCCTGCCCGACGAGCACTACACCATCCTGCTGTCGGAGGTGCCCGTGTCGCAGGGCAGGCTGCGGCCCGGCCATGTGCTGGCCCGCGACACCGAGGCGCATCTGCAGGCGCTGCAGGTGCCGTTCGAGGCCGACAAGAAGTTCCTGCCCGACCTGTCCACCCTGTGGGTCAGCGACACCCTGGCCGACACGCTGCGGGAGGCGGGCGTGCCGACGCTGGACAGCAACCAGATCCTGGCCTGGCACCTGGCCTTCATGCTGAAGAAATACTCGTCGGATTTCATCGGCATCCAGGAAACGCGCTTCCTGCTGACCGCGATGGAAGAGCGCTTCCCGGAACTGGTCAAGGAGGCCGGCCGCATCATGCCGGTGCAGAAGATCGCCGAGATCCTGCAGCGCCTGGTGTCGGAGGACATCTCGGTGCGCAACCTGCGCGGCGTGCTGGAGGCGCTGATCGAATGGGGCCAGAAAGAAAAGGATTCCGTGCTGCTGGCCGAGTATGTGCGCATCGCGCTCAAGCGCCACATCAGCCACAAGCATTCGAGCGGGCAGAACATCCTGCCGGCCTACCTGCTGGCGCCCAATGTCGAGGAAACCCTGCGCGGCGCCATCCGCCAGACCTCGGCCGGCAGCTATCTGGCGCTGGACCCCGCCGCCGGCAAGGCGCTGCTGGAGAACATCAAGCGCACCGTGGGCGACCTGGGCAACGCGGTGCAGAAGCCGGTGCTGCTCACGTCCATGGATATCCGGCGCTACCTGCGCAAGATGATCGAGCAGGACCTGTATGAGCTGCCCGTGCTCAGCTATCAGGAGCTGACCCAGGAGATCAATGTGCAGCCGCTGGCGAGGGTGGATCTGTGAACGCGGCCGGCCTGGAGCTGCGCGTCCTGTCGGGCCTGCACCGTCGTGCCTGCGCGCCGATCGGCGCGCAAGCCTCGATCGGCGCCGATCCGGACTGCGACATCGTGCTGGCCGACGATGGCATCGCCGCGCGCGCCGCGCGGATCCACGGCGACGCGACGGGCTGGACCCTGACGCCGGAGGACGGCGGCGCCCCGGAACGACGCCAGCCGGGCGAACCCGCCCGGCTGGGCCCGGTATGGCTGACCCTGGCCGCCACGGACGCGCCGTGGATCGAGCCCCCCTCGGAGGAAGACGCGGCGGCCGAAGGCCAGGCCCTCCTCGATCCGGCCGACGACGCGACGGACGACGCCGACGCATCCGCCGGCGCCGCGCCCGGCCCCGCCGCGCAGACGGCCGGTCCGGGCCCCGTCCTGCCGCCCCGGCCCGCGCGCAAGAGCCGCGAGGCGCTGTATGTCTACGCGGGCATGGTCGTGATGCTGCTGCTCTGCGTGTCCGGCATCGTCTACATCATCCAGCCCCAGCCGACCGCCCTGGCCGCCGCCGACCCCATGCGCCTGGCCATCGAGGAATCCCTGCCCGCCATCCGGCGGGTGCTCGAGCAGCAGGGCCTGGCCGAGCGCCTGACGATCGGGCGGCGTCCGGACCATTCCATCATCATCACGGGCTGGCTGCACGACGCGGCCGAGCAGGAACAGGTGGCGACGGCCATGGCGCGGATCTGGCCCATGCCGGCGCTGCGCCTGAGCAATGAAGCGGACCTGCGCGCCACCGCCCTCAGCGTGCTGCAGGCCTACCCGATCCGTTACGACGCGCGCTACCAGGGCGACGGCGTGCTCGCCATCCAGGGTATCGCGCCGGACGCCGAGCAGCGCGCCCGCACCGGCGACATGCTGCGCGCGGCGCTGCCGGGCGTCAGGCTGGACCTGGGCGCGGTGCTGCTGGCCGACGAAGTCAGCCAGCGGCTGGCGGCCGCCGCCGCGCAGGCCGGCCTGCCCGAGCCGCAGGCGAAATGGAACGGCGCGCGGCTGGAGATCACGCCGCCGGACGAACCCGAGCAGGCCCGCCGCCTGGCGCGCGTGATCGAGGAATTCAACCCGACCCACCTGCGGGTCGCGACGCTGCTGCCCGCGACGCCCGCGGCCGCGCCGCGCCGCGCCGTCGCCACCACGGTGCCGTTCGCGATACGCAGCGTCATGAGCGGCGCGCAACCCTTCGTCGTCCTGGGCGACGGCACCAAGCTCGTTCCCGGCGGCACCTACAGGCAGTACCGCCTGGTCTCGATCGACAACGGCAAGGTCACGTTCGACGGACCGACCTACGCCGTCGTCAGCCGCTGACGCGCGCTCACTGACTCAAGAGGCAATCCATGGCCGCTCCCGCGCTACGCGTCACCGATCTGGAAGAACGGCTGGCCGGCCCCCAGGGGCCGGCGCTGCAGCTGGCGCTGATCAAGAGCCTGAAGGAAATCGAAGCGCTGTACCGGAGCCTGGCCGCGGGCGGCCCCGACCGCGCGGATTTCGTGTTGTGCGAGGCGGCCGCGACAGCCGCCGCCTGCGCGATCGCGGTGCTTGCCCGTTATCCGACAAGCGCCGATGTCCCCCCCGCGAAGACGCTTCTGCATTGAATCGCGGCTTTTCCCACCATGTCTCGACAAAGGACACCGCATGGCATCGACCAACTCCGTCAGCTACGGCTACATCAACGATACGATATCCACGGGCATCTCCACCTTTGAATCCAAGCTGCGATCGACCATGGCATCCATGGCCGACAACACCGAAGGCGCGCTCACGTCCGCCCAGATGCTGCAGATGCAGCAGCAGGTCCAGCAATGGACCATCATGGTGGAAATCCAGAGCACCATCGCCAAGCAGCTGGCGGACTCGCTCAAGTCCGTGGTGCAGAAATCGGGCTGAAACCCGCGCGGCGCGCCCCGGCAACGGGCGCCGCGTCGCGCGCGAGCGCCAGGGTTGGATTTCGTGCGGGTGTATTGGCGGGAAAGCACGCTAGGCAGGATGCCTCGCGGCCTCGGCCAGCAGCGCGAGCAGCAGCCGCCCCTGGCGCAGGCCCGCATCCTGTGTTGCCGCAGGCGCGTTCGCGCCCGCTTCGGATGACATCCGGCGCGCCAGGTCCTGCAGGCGCTCGCGGGCGTCCGCATCCAACCTGCCAGTCAGCGCGCCCGCCAGGCGTCGCACGGAGCTGTCCTGGGACGATGGCATGGCCAGCGTCTGCTCGATGAGCGCCGCATTCTGATCCCTCGCCCGGCGCTGCACCTGGCTCGGCGCGGCATCCCAGATGCCGACCCGTTCCGCATCGCCGGCGGGCACCAGCCTGCGCAAGGGAATCTCGTCCAGCACCGACGCCAGGCCCCGTGCGACCGACTCGGGGGTCTCCCGCGCCAACGCGCCCGCCAGCGCCAGCTCGCAGCTTCTCAATAGCGCTTCCTCGGCGACCAGATTGCCCAGCTCCCGCTCCCGGCCCAGGCGCGCGCCGTCCGTGCCGCGCCCGCGCATGTGATAGAAGTCCGCGTTGCCGCCGTTGAAGCGCCGCAAGGCCTGCAGCGTCGGCCCGTCCACGTTGCGCAGGTATGCCCGCGCGCCCGCCTGGAGACGCGCCCTGGCGAGATCCGGATCGCCGTGGCGACGCACGGCCTTGTCCAAGCCGCGCAGCCTGGCGGGAATGCGCTTCACGATGTCGTCATGCGTGCTTTTTGCCGCTGCGCGCAGCAGGTTCACAAGGGCCTGGTCCAGCACGCGGTCGCGGCGGCGGGGAGGCTGGCTGTCGCCGCGTCCCGGCAACAGGCTTGCCAGGCTCGCGGCCGCCCGATGCAAGAGGCGCGGAATCACCCGCGCGCGCGGCGGCGGCGGCAGGCGTATCCCCGGGAGCGGCCTGGGTTCATCCCGGGCCAAGGTTGCCACGCGGACGCCGCCGGACCGCTCAATCCCGCCCATCATCCGCTCCCGAGCTAATGGACGTCGGCGGCGCCCGCCCATGACGGCTGGGTCGACGCCAGCGCCGACTCCAGCGCCTGCAGCATCGCCGTCGATCGATCGCGCCACTGCTGCGTGCCGCCCTGAACGCGCTCGTCCGGCAGGCTTGTCGTGTCGATCATGGTCCTGAACGCCTCCGATTTCGACAACACGCCGGAGTCCAGCAGATTGTGGCGCAGGTCACGCTGCTCCTTGCGGCTCATGTCCTTGACGGCAAGGGTCAGGAAGTCCGCATCGCTGATGTCGCCGATCTTCTTGCCCATCGCCTCGTTCAACTTGTCCAGCGTGCCGTTCAGGAGTATTTGCCTGGACAGGTACGTCTTGTCTTCCATCCGGCCGCACAGCTCTTGCAACGGCTCCTTGAACAGCGTCTTCGCCAGCGCCCCGTTGACGTTCACCTGCAAATGCCGGGTCAGCGTCGTCATGAGCCCGTCGGCCAACGCCGGACTGCGCTCCCGCAGGGCGTCCGCCAGCTTGGGGTTTTGCATCATGCCGCTGCCCAGCTCCGCGAAGACATCGCCCAGCCCGTGCTTGGGATTGCCCAGCTCCTGGACGTGCCGCTTCAGGACCTGGTCGAGTATCTGGATTTCGTCGCGTCCCGTCTTGCGGGACAGGGCCGAGGCATGCTTGAGCACGGCGGCCGCCTGCTCCGCCACTTCGCCCACGCCGCGATCCTGCTTGCCAGGCCGGGTCATCAGCGCCAGCAGATTGGCGACGTCGCGGCTGAGCGCCTTGGTCTGCCGGCAGACCTGGTTTTCGGCCCGCGCCTGCGGCGACAGCGCGACGTCCCGCAGCGGGGACAGCTTGGCCAGCGCCCACTTCCTGAAACTGCCGTCGGTGCGCGGAGCCGGGTCCTGCGCGCGGGAGTAATACAGCGAGCCGATCTTGCCCAACGGCGCATCGCCGATCTTCTGCAATGTGTCGGAAAAGGTTTTCGAAAGACTGGACGAGTCGATGCGCACGGGAGCGCTCCAATGAAAGTTCGCCATGTCCGTCCGGCTGCGAGGCCGGAAGAACATGGCGGGATCGTTCAGAACATGGATTCAGGAAGAGACGCCGCGCCCGCTGGCAGGCGCGGCTGCCCTCAGGAAATGCGCGTCGTTCCCCGCCGGATGGTCGAGGCGACCGGCGCCCCCAGTTCCTCGCGCTTCGCGGATGCGCTTTCCGACGTGGGCCCGGACGGGGCTTTCGACATCGGCGTCTCGGGACTGTCGATCACGCGCTTCTTGGCGCGCCCCTTCAGCTGGGAAGGACTCAGGCCCTCGGTGCCCTTGATCTCGTCCATCAGCCCCCCATGCAGGCCGCCGAACTTCTTCTGCTCCGGCGAGAGCGCCTTGTCCTTGGCCGCGTCCACTTTCTCCTTGTCCTTCTCGACGATCTTCTTGAAGATCTCGTCCGTCTGCGCGAGCGGCCTCAGCTGGGGATTGCGGATGGCGTCCAGCAGGGCGTCCTGATGGCTGGGCTTCGCGCCCGCCTCGCCCGGAAACGGCGCGGCCTTGCGCAGCTGCGGATTGCGGATCGCATCGGCCAGCGCATCGTTATGGCTGCGTTCGTTGGCCGCCTGGTCCGGTCCCGAGGGTGGCGGAGGCTTGGCCGCCGCCGATTTCGCGACGGGCGGCGGAGGCGGGGGAGGAGGAGGCGGAATCAGCCCCTGCGGAGGATTCGGCCCGGCGCCTTCGCCCGTCGCGGACACGTCCGGCGGCAGCGCGGATAGGGGCGTGGGCGTGGTCTTGGCCATGGATTCAGGCGTAGGCGTGGACGCCGACGGCTCCTCGGCGGCCTGCGCGGAGACAGGACTGGTCCCGGGCGTCGCGTCTCCGGCCGGGGCGAGCATGCTATAGAGCAGGACACACAGGGCGCGGACGTTGTCCGGCGGCAGGCCAACCCGGACAGGATAGGCCTGCTCCAGGTCCTGCATGCCTTCACGCATCGCCTCCAGGTCCTTCGCATTGACCTTCTTCAGCGCGTCCTGCAACGGTCCGCGCCATTTCCCATCGACGTCCCCAGCCGGCATCCTGTCCGTCATGCGGCGCAGCGTCTTGTCCACGCTGGCGACGCTGGCGCCGTCGGCCATGGACGCCGTCAGCTTGCCGAACAAGTGGCCGCAACGCTTCTCGGCGCGCAGCGCCTCGCCTTTCGCCCGCATGTCCGCGCGCTGTTGCGACGTACTGAACAGCACATCCTTCAGCGCGCCCAGGCGTATCCGGATCTTGTCGAGGAAGTCCGCGCGCCGGGACGGCGCCGTGCCGCCGACGGCGGCGAACTTCAGGTTCCCCAGCGTGCCCATCGCGCCATGGGAATCCAGCTTCAGGTCATGCCGGCGCGCCAGCGACGCCGCGTGCAGGGTGGAAATTCCGGTCATTGCTTGATCTCCTTGCAGCGCTCAGGCGCGCATGGTGAAAGGAAGCGGCTCCGCCGGGCCCGCCGGCGCGACCGCCTCTTCCGACATCGCCGCGCCGGCGATCTTGGATTTCCATTGCATGGCGGCGGCCACCAGCGTTTCAATGGCTTCCGACAGGTAGCCCACGTCGGCCACCACCAGCTCGACGCGCCGGGTCAGCAGGATCTCGCCCGTCGCGTCGTCCAGCCCCAGCGAGCCGCCGCCCGTGTCGTGGCAGAAAAGATTCGCCTCCAGCATGCCGCCATAGAGCGCGAGGCGCTCTTCGTCGTCATAGGGGTCCTCGCCCACGATGGCATAGAGATGCAGCGCATCCTCGGAGGACGCATGCTCGAGGTTCAGGATCACGTCGTTCTCGAACTGCAGCGCCAGCGTGCCCGCTTCGCTCAGGCTCAAGGGAATCCCGGCGCGGTCGCCGAGCAGGGAAACTAGGGTGTGCACGTCCATGCGGCGTCACTCCGGTTGGGTTGTGAATGGCGATAGGCGCCGATAGCCCCGCCAGGGCTCGCCCTGGC
>NZ_JCBANG010000013.1:0-99465 GCF_059760905.1 Achromobacter sp. 1011811831 | reverse complement strand
GTCGCGGGCCGGGCCAGGCAGGCCCGGCCGGACTTACTTGACGATGGTCAGGCGCGGGCGCTTGGGCTCGTCGCCGCCAGTGTCGTCGCCGGACGGCGAGGCGGCATCGGCGGTGCCCTCTTCGGCCGGCTCGGCCGTGCCTTGCGCGCCTGCGGCCGGCGGCTCGTAGGGCTGCACTTCGAAGCCCATGCCGGCGCCGGTCTCGCGCGCGTAGATGGCGCTGACGGCGCCCACGGGAACGTAGACGTTCTCGGTCACGCCGCTGAAGCGGGCCTGGAATTCGATGAATTCGTTGCCCAGCACCAGCCGGTTGGTGGCTAGCGTGCCCACGTTCAGCGTGATCTGGCCGTCGCGCACATGGGCCATCGGCACCATGGTGTGCTCGTCGACCTGCACGGTGATGTAGGGCGTATAGCCGTTATCGGTGCACCACTCGTGCAGCGCGCGGATCAGGTACGGTTTGGTCGAAGTTTCACCCATCTGACTGCCTTAGCGACGCATGACCTTTTCCGAAGGCGTCAGCGCTTCGATGTAGGCCGGGCGCGAGAAGATGCGCTCGGCGTACTTCTGCAGCGGAGCCGCGTTCTTCGGCAGTTCGATGCCGTAGTGGTCCAGGCGCCACAGCAGCGGGGCCACGGCCACGTCCAGCATGGAGAATTCCTCGCCCAGCATGTACTTGTTCTTCAGCAGCATGGGGGCCAGCTGGGCCAGGCGGTCGCGGATGTTCTGGCGCGCGTTGGCCAGCTTCTTCTCGTCGGGCTTGGCGCTGCGGTCTTCCAGCGTCGAGACGTGAACGAACAGTTCCTTCTCGAAGTTGTAGAGGAACAGGCGGGTGCGGGCGCGCATGACCGGATCGGCCGGCATCAGCTGCGGGTGCGGGAAGCGCTCGTCGATGTACTCGTTGATGATGTTCGACTCGTACAGGACCAGGTCGCGCTCGACCAGAATGGGCACTTGACCGTACGGGTTCATCACCGAGATGTCTTCGGGCTTGTTGTACAGGTCGATGTCGCGGATCTCGAAATCCATGCCTTTCTCGAACAACACGAAGCGGCAGCGTTGCGAAAACGGACACGTGGTTCCGGAATAGAGCACCATCATGGCGATAAGTCCTTGTATAAAAAGCGAAAGGCCAGCGCCTTAATCTAGCAGGCGCTGGCCCCGATTGCCAGGCGGGACAGGCGGTACGGCCCTGTCCGCTGGTCCCGTCCCTATTTTTGTGGGGACGGAAGCACCTGGCGGGGCGTTGCGGTTAACGTACGTGCTTCCAGTAGGAGGCGTTCAGGCGCCACATTACCAGGAAGAACAACAGCAGGAACAACATGACGCCGACGCCGAGCTGCACGCGGAAGGTCTGGACGGGTTCGGACATCCAGGCCATGAACGCGGTCAGGTCGGCCACGTCGTTGTCGTATGTTGCGACTTGGGCCGGGTTGGCGGCCTTGAATTTAGCCTCAAACGTGGCGTGGCCGTGGTAATTCGCCACCGGCTCGGCCTTCACGTTTGCAAAACCTTGAGCATCGTACACCGTCGTGACCTTTTCCCAGGTCTTGGGCGCGCCTTCCTTGCCCTCGACTTCGTGCATGGCCACCGTGGTCAGCTCGCGCGGACCCTGGCGTTCCCACAGCGCGTGGGGCATGCCCACGGCCGGGAAGACCAGGTTGTTCCAGCCCGTGGCGCGCGAGGTGTCGCGGTAGAACGTACGCAGATAGGTGTAGATGTAGTCCGAACCCGAGGGGCCGGCGTTCACCGACTTGGCGCGCGCGATCACGGACAGGTCCGGCGGCGTGGTGCCAAACCACTTCTTGGCGTCCTTGGACGTCATGGCGACGTGCATCATGTCGCCGACCTTCTCGCCCGTGAACAGCAGGCTTTCCTTGATCTGCTGGTCGGTCAGGCCGATGTCCCGCAGCTTGTTGTAGCGCATCGAGGACGCGCTATGGCAGTTCAGACAGTAGTTGACGAACAGCTTGGCCCCATTTTGCAGCGAGGCGACGTCATTGACGCGGTACGGGGCTTTTTCCAGGGGGAAGCCGCCCTCCGCGGCGAAAGTGGCGGTGCACGTGAGCATCATCAGTGCCACGGCGCCAATCAGCTTCTTGATCATGGTCGGTCCGTTATCTCGTGGGCTCAGTGGGGCTGGAACGTGACGCGCTCGGGCACGGGCTTGAACGTGCCCAGGCGGCTCCAGACCGGCATCAGGAAGAAGAATGCCAGGTACAGCAGCGTGCCGATCTGCGACGTCAGGTTCAGCGGCGGGCTGGGCGGCTGCGTGCCGATGTAGCCCAGGACGAGGAAGTTGACCATGAAGATGCCGTAGATCCACTTGTGCCAGGTCGGGCGGTAGCGGATCGACTTGACCGGCGAATGGTCCAGCCACGGGAGGAAGAACAGGATGACCACGGTGCCGCCCATGGCGACCACGCCCCAGAACTTGGCGTCGATCGCGCGCAGCAGGATGGCCACGACGATCAGGATGCCGGGGACGGCGACGCGCAGGATGCCCTTCAGGTTGCTCTTGACCAGCAGCGCGATGGCGCCCAGCACGGACGCGCCCGCCAGCACCCAGGTGAACTCGTCGGTGGTGGCGCGCAGCATGGAGTAGAACGGCGTGAAGTACCAGACCGGCGCGATGTGCGGCGGCGTCTTCAGCGAGTCGGCGGGGATGAAGTTGTTGAACTCCAGGAAGTACCCGCCCATTTCCGGCGCGAAGAACACGATGGCCGCGAACACCAGCAGGAAGCCCGCCACGCCCAACAGGTCATGCACGGTGTAGAACGGGTGGAACGGGATGCCGTCCTTCGGGCGGCCGTACTTGTCCTTCGGGCCCTGCTTGATCTCGATGCCGTCCGGGTTGTTCGAGCCGACTTCGTGCAGCGCCACCAAGTGGGCGGCGACCAGGCCGACCAGCACCAGCGGGATGGCGATGACGTGGAAGGCGAAGAAGCGGTTCAGCGTGGCGTCGGACACGACGTAGTCGCCGCGGATCCAGATCGACAGCTCGGGGCCGATGAACGGGATGGCGGCGAACAGGTTCACGATCACCTGGGCGCCCCAGTAGGACATCTGGCCCCAGGGCAGCAGGTAGCCGAAGAAGGCTTCCGCCATCAGACAGAGGAAGATCGCGACGCCGAAGATCCAGACCAGTTCGCGCGGCTTGCGGTACGAACCGTAGAGCAGCCCGCGCAGCATGTGCAGGTAGACCACGACGAAGAACATCGAGGCGCCGGTCGAGTGCATGTAGCGCACCAGCCAGCCCCACGGGACTTCGCGCATGATGTATTCGACGGACTGGAACGCGCGTTCGGCGTCCGGCTTGTAATGCATGACCAGGAAGATCCCGGTCACGATCTGCAGCACCAGCACCAGCAGTGCCAGCGAGCCGAAGAAATACCAGAAGTTGAAATTCTTCGGCGCGTAGTATTCAGACAGATGGGCTTTCCAGGTGGACGTCACCGGAAAGCGCCGGTCCAGCCAGCCCAGCAGGCCTGTTGTCTCGACGGTTTTCTCGCCAGCCATGTAACGGCTCCTTCTCTCACGTGGCGTATTGTTTTACTTACGCAATTCGGGAATGAAAGCGCGACGCGGGCGTCAGGCTTTGTTGTCTTCGTCGACGCCCACGATGATGCGGGTGTCGCTCAGATACTGGTACGGCGGAACTTCGAGGTTGTCGGGCGCGGGCTTGTTCTTGTAGACGCGGCCGGCCAAGTCGAATGTGGAGCCGTGGCACGGACAGAGGAAGCCGCCCTGCCAGCTGGCGCCCAGGCCGCCGCCGCCGCCGGTTTCGAAGTGGGCGGTGGGCGAGCAGCCGAGGTGGGTACAGATGCCGACGCAGACGAAGATCTCGGGCTTGCGCGAGCGGCCTTCGTTTTCGGCGTATTTGGGCGTGAAGCCGGGGCGCTTGGAGTTCGGATCGGCCAGCAGCGCGTCCTGGGATTTCAGGCCGGCGAGCTGTTCGGGGGAGCGGTGGATGATCCACACGGGCTTGCCGCGCCATTCCACCGTCTTCATCGCGCCGACGGGAATGTCGCCGATGTCCACTTCCACGGGGGCGCCGGCGGCGCGGGCCTTTTCCGAGGGGGAAAACGTGCTGACCAGCGGCACGGCTGTTGCTACACCTGCTACGCCACCGACAGCACAGGCGGTGGTTACCCAGAAACGTCGCGAAGGATCGGGCGGCAGATTGGGATCAACCGCACCGTCATCGTCGTCATGCACCAGCGTATCCTGACTCATCTTCCTATCCTTGTTGATGCGCCCGCTCTACGAGTAGCATCACTTCTGCGGCATCGGGTTCGCGGGAAAATGTAACAACATAGCAACCGCGTATTATAGCGTCGCCCATTCTAGGGCGTATCACGAAGGGAGTGCTATTTATGAGCAAAGCGGGTGGTTTTATCAAAGAGTTCCGAGATTTCGCCGTCAAGGGCAACGCGGTCGACCTGGCCGTCGGTGTCATCATTGGCGCGGCGTTCGGCAAGATCGTCGACTCGCTGGTCAAGGACATCGTGATGCCGCTGGTCAACTTCGTGCTGGGCGGCTCGGTCGATTTCTCGAACAAGTTCCTCGTCCTCTCCATGCCTGCCGGCTATAACGGCCCGATGACCTACGCCGATCTCTCCAAGGCCGGCGCCAACGTCTTCGCCTGGGGCAACTTCGTCACCATCATCATCAACTTCGTGTTGCTGGCGTTCGTGATCTTCTGGATGGTCAAGGCCATCTACAAGGCGCGCGCCAAGTCCGAGGAAGTGCCGGCCGCGCCCGCTGCCACGCCGGAAGACGTGGCCCTGCTGCGTGAAATCCGCGATCTGTTGAAGAAATGAGCATGACCCCCCTGCGTCGCGCGCATTGCCAGGGGGCTTTCACCCAGACGTGACCCGATAGAAAAAACGCCCCTTCCCGGGGCGTTTTTCTTGCCTGCGCATCTTCGCGGCCTGGCGCCGCGGCGCGCTTGCGTCCGGGCGGTCAGACGGGGTTGTCGATGTCCACGAACTCGACCTTGATGCCGAAGCGCTCGGCCACGGCCTGTCCCAGCGCCTGGACGCCGTAGCGCTCGGTGGCATGGTGGCCCGCGCCGATGAAGCCCACGCCGGTCTCGCGCGCCAGGTGCACGGTGGATTCGGAGACCTCGCCCGTGATGTAGGCGGTGGCGCCGGCGTCCACCGCGTCGGCCAGCATGCCCTGCGCGCCGCCGGTGCACCAGGCCACGCGGCCCAGCGGCTGGCTCGGATCGCCCACCACCAGCGGCGCGCGGCCCAGGCGTTCGCGCACGCGCGCGGCCAGGTCGCCCAGCGTGGCCAGGCCGGGGGCGTCGCCCAGCCAGACGAGATTGTCCTGCCCACAGGTGCGCGGCGCGCCGTCGTCGCGCAGCGACGGCGCCAGGCCCAGCACGCGGGCCAGTTGGGCGTTGTTGCCCAGCTGCGGATGGGCGTCCAGCGGCAGGTGGTAGGCGTACAGGTTCAGGTCGTTGTTCAGCGCCAGCGCCATGCGGGTGCGGCGGGTGCCGATGATGCGGCGGTCCTCGTTGCGCCACATCCAGCCGTGATGGACCAGCACCGTGTCCGCGCCGCGCTCGACAGCCACGCGCAAGAGCGCCTCGCTGGCGGTGACTCCGGTGATAATGTGTCCGATCTCGGAACGGCCTTCCACCTGCAACCCGTTGGGGCAGTAGTCCTTGAATCGCGGGGCCTGCAGGGTGTCGTCCAGCCAGTCGGCCAGGACGCGGGAATCCACTTTTTGCATTGCTAGTCCTATCAGAAACATGCGCCGATATTGGCTGATCTTCGCTCAGGCCGTCACGGTCTGCCTGGGTATTCTATTCGTCGTCACCACCTTGCGGCCCGACCTGCTGCGGCTGGCGGGGCCTGCGGCCGCGCCGGCCGTCCAGGCCGCTGTGCCCGCCGGGCCGCCGGCGACGCGCGCCGCCGGGCTGGCGTCCTACGCCGACGGCGTGGCCCGCGCCGCGCCGGCCGTGGTCAACGTCTACACGACCAAGCTCGTGAACGTGCCGCTGATTCCCCTGCCGGACGATCCCATCCTGCGCCAGCTGTTCGGCAACATGCCCGGCGCCAGCCGCCAGCAGGCCACCACCAGCCTGGGCTCGGGCGTGATCGTGAGCCAGGACGGCTTCGTGCTGACCAATTATCACGTGGTGCAGGCGGCCGAGGCCATCGAGGTGGCGCTGGCCGATGGCCGCAAGGACAGCGCCAAGGTGGTGGGCGCCGATCCGGACACGGACCTGGCGGTGCTCAAGCTGGGCAGCCTGCGCAACCTGCCCACCGCCGTGCTGGCGCCCGACAAGGGGCTGCGCGTGGGCGACGTGGTGCTGGCGATCGGCAATCCGTTCGGCGTGGGCCAGACCACGACGCAGGGCATCGTGTCGGCGCTGGGCCGCAACGGGCTGGGCCTGAACACTTACGAACACTTCATCCAGACCGATGCGGCGATCAACCCCGGCAATTCGGGCGGCGCGCTGGTCGACGCCCAAGGCAGCCTGGTCGGCATCAATACCGCGATCTATTCGGAGTCCGGCGGCTCGATGGGCATCGGCTTCGCCACGCCCATCGACATCGCGCGCAGGGTCATGGACGAGATCGTCAAGACCGGCAAGGTCAAGCGCGGCTGGCTGGGCATCGAGCCGCAGGACATCACGCCCGAACTGGCGCGCGCGTTCCAGCTGGAGCGCGACGCCGGTGGCGTGATCATCGCCGGCGTGCTGCGCGACGGCCCGGCGGCTCGCGCCGGCCTGCGCGTGGGCGATATCGTGCAGTCGGTGAACGGCAAGCGCATGTCCAGTACCAACGGCCTGCTGGCCGAGATCGCGCAGCTGCCGACCGGCGAGCGCGCCCGGCTGGGCCTGCTGCGCGCAGGCAAGCTCAGCGAGCTGGATGTCGTGGTGGGCACGCGGCCGGGCCGGCCGCGCTAGGGATTGGCCGCGGCCGCGCTTGGCGCGCCGCAACGTCTAGTTCGCGGGCCGGCCGTCGAGCAGGATGCGGACCACGGTCAGCACCTGCTTCTTGGTGGCGTCGGGGCGGCTGCGCAACAGCGCGCAGATTTCGGTGCAATAGCCGTCGCCCGGCTGGGCGGCGTCTTGCAGCACATGCGGCGGGGCCGCGCGGTCACCGGGGCCGGAGGCGGGGGCCACGCCGTCGGTCAGCCAGACGGCGCTGGTGTCCAGCGCCTTGGCCAGGCGCAGCACCGTGCGGCGGTCGGGCCAGTAGTGGTCTCCGCGATTGAGGATGCGATGGATGCAGGACTGCGGCACGCCGGAAATGCGGGCCAGCTGGTTTTGGCTTTTGATGCCGCGCCACCGCATCAGGGCGCTCAGGCGTTGGGCTAGGGACATGAGTGCAATGTAGGATTGCAGTCATGTCCCCGCAAGGTGAAACGGTCTTACTTCAGTGGCGTTCGGTGAGGGAATCCGATGCCGGATCGTCCTCTGCGGCGCGCCTGGGCGAGACCATGCGGGCGCAGATCAGGCCGACCTCGTACAGCAGGCACAGCGGCACGGCCAGCATGAACTGGCTGACCACGTCGGGCGGCGTGACCACCGCCGCGATGATGAAGGCGCCCACCACCACGTAGCCGCGCGCGGCCTTGAGCTTGGACAGTTCGACCACGCCCATCTTGACCAGCAGCACCACGGCCACGGGCACCTCGAAGGTGATGCCGAAGGCCAGGAACATGGTCATGACGAAGCTCAGGTAGGCCTCGATGTCCGGCGCCGGCGTGATCGACTGCGGCGCGAAGGTGGCGATGAAGTGGAAGACCGTGCGGAACACCACGAAATAGCAGAACGCCATGCCGGCCAGGAACAGCACCGTGCTGGAGACGATCAGCGGCAGCGCCAGCCGCTTTTCATGGCGGTACAGGCCGGGCGCGACGAAGGCCCAGGCCTGGTACAGCACCACCGGCAGCGAGATGATGAAGGCCGCCATCATGGTGACCTTGACCGGCACCATGAAGGGCGTGATGACGCCGGTGGCGATCATGCGCGTGCCCTGCGGCAGCGAGGCCAGCATGGGCTGGGCCAGCGCGTCATAGATCGGCGAGGCGCCGGGATAGATGAACAGCACGATGAACACGCCCACGATCGCGGCGGCGGCGCGCAGCAGGCGGGAGCGCAGCTCGACCAGGTGGGAGATGAAGCTCTCCTGCTGGCCGTCTTCTTGTTGGGAGGCGTCCTGGGTCACGTTGGCGTTCCGGAGGGCGTGGCGGGCTTGGCGGTGGGCGCGGGTTCGCTGGCCGCCGGGGTGGCGGGCGCGGCGGCCTGCGCCGGCTCGGGGCCGAGGTCCAGGGCCAGATTGGGGTTCTGCGGGGGCGGCGCGATGGTGCGCGCGGGTTCGGTGGCGGGCTGAGCGGCAGGCAGCCCTGCGGCAGGCGATCCTGCGGCAGGCGACCCAGCGGCAGGCGTTGGCGCGGGCAGCGCTTCGGACGCGTCGGCGGCGGGCGCTTGCCCCGCCGGCCGGCCGTTGACCTCGCGGGCCGCCTCGTCCAGCTCGGCGCGCAGCTGCTGCACCGGTTCTTCCAGCGACGCCTGGGTTTCGTGCATCGACTTCTGCACGTCCTGGGCGGCGGTTTCCATTTCACTCTTGAACTTGCGCAGCTCATCCAGCTCGATCTCGCGCTGGATGTCGGACTTCACGTCGTTGACGTAGCGCTGCGCGCGGCCCAGCAGGTGGCCGACGGTGCGGGCCACCTTGGGCAGGCGTTCGGGGCCGATGACGATCAGGGCGACGACGCCGATCACCATCAGTTCAGTGAGGCTGACATCAAACATGCGATGGCCGCTCGGAAAGAAAGGCTGGATGGGCCGGCGTGGGCGCGGCCCGGAGGGAAAGCCGCGAGGGCTCAGGAATTGGACTTTTCCTTGGCTTGCACGTCGATGGTCTCGCCCGAGACGCGCTGCTGCGCGATGGGTTCGGCGGGCTTGTCGCCGCCGTTGGCGTCCTTCATGCCTTCCTTGAAGCCCTTGACCGCGCCGCCCAGGTCGGACCCGATGTTGCGCAGTTTCTTGGTGCCGAAGATCAGGGCCACGATGACCAGGACGACCAACCAATGCCAAATGCTAAAGCTACCCATGACGGTTTCTCCGTGTTACGCAGTGGGGGCCGCGCGTCCTTTCCAGGGCCGCGCGCCGCCAAGAATGTGGAAATGCAGATGCGGGACTTCCTGGCCGCCTTCGACGCCAGAATTGATCATGATCCGAAATCCGCCATCGGGGCCCGGGCTGCAGCCGTTCTCGGCCGCGAGCTTCGGAACCAGTGCCATCATTCTACCCAACCAGACTGCGTCCTCGCCCGTAATATCCTGCATGGATATGACATGACGTCGAGGGATCAGCAAAAGATGTACCGGCGCGGCCGGATTGATGTCGTGAAAGCACAGGAAGTCTTCGTCTTCGTAGACTTTCTTGGCCGGGATCTCGCCCGCGGCGATCTTGCAGAAGATACAGTTGGCGCTCATTTTTCCGGTTTCCGTCTTCAATCCTTGGGGCGGCTGGCCTTTTCCGCCAGGCCGGACAGCCCTTCGCGGCGCGCCAGCTCGGCCAGCACGTCCTCGGGGCGCAGCTTGAAATGGGTCAGCGCGACCAGGCAGTGGAACCACAGGTCGGCGGTCTCGCTGACGATGCGCTCCGGCACGCCGTCCTTGGCGGCCATGACCAGCTCGGTGGCTTCTTCGCCGATCTTCTTCAGGAAGGCGTCGGGCCCCTTGGCAAGCAGCTTGGCGGCGTAGGATGCCTGCGGATCGCCGCCACTCTCGGGGCGACGGGTTTCCAGGGTGTCGGCGACGCGGGCGAGCACATCGCCCGCGTTCAGTTGGGTGGCGGTCATTTGTAGATATGCTCGGGGTCTTTCAGCACCGGGTCCACGGTGACCCAGGCGGCCTCGTCGGCGCGGCCTTCCAGGCGGCGGTAGAAGCAGCTGGCGCGGCCGGTGTGGCAGGCGATGCCGCCTTCCTGGTGGATCTTCAGCAGCACCACGTCGCCATCGCAATCCAGGCGCAGTTCGTGCACCTGCTGCACATGGCCGGATTCCTCGCCCTTGCGCCACAGGCGCTGGCGCGACCGCGACCAGTACACGGCGCGGCCCGTCGCGGCCGTCTCGGCCAGCGATTCGCGGTTCATCCAGGCGACCATCATGATCTGGCCGTTCTCGGCATCCTGCGCGATGGCGGGAATCAGGCCGTCCTTGTCGAACACGACATCGGCCAGCCAGGCGGGTTCATTGCTCATGTCATCCATCCGTTGTCCTCGCGCGCCGCGTGCAGCCGGCCGATCCGGCCGGCTGGCCGCCGCGGGCGCCAGGGATCCATCATCTTACGGCAATACCTTGTTGCACGCGCGCCTGCGCCAGTTGGAGCCAAGGCGGATGGCGGCGTACAAGCCGAATCCCGTCCGCATCCTTCCTTCGAAAGACACCCCCCAAACAGCAAGCGCTACGCCACGAGCGGGGCAGCGCGGAGCCGGCTTTGCCGGTCCGCAGCTGCGCCCCTTGAGGGGAAGCGCGCAGCGCTCGGGGTGGGTCACAATCTAGTTGGGATGCCCTGCGCGGCCATGAACTGCTTGCACTCGCGGACCGTATGCTGGCCGAAGTGGAAGATGCTGGCGGCCAGCACCGCGCTGGCCCGGCCAGTGGTGACGCCGTCGGCCAGATGCTGCAGGTTGCCCACGCCGCCCGAGGCGATGACCGGCACCGGCACGGCGTCGGACACGGCGCGGGTCAGCTCCAGGTCGAAACCGGACTTGGTGCCGTCGCGGTCCATGCTGGTCAGCAGGATCTCGCCGGCGCCGTAGGCGGCCATGCGGCGGGCCCAGGCCACGGCATCCAGGCCGGTGGCCTTGCGGCCGCCGTGCGTGAACACTTCCCAGCGCGCCGGCTCGCCCGGCTGCGACACGCGGCGGGCGTCGATGGCGACCACCACGCATTGCGAGCCGTGGTAGTCGGACGCCGCGCGCACCAGTTCCGGATTGGCCACGGCGGCGCTGTTGATGCTGATCTTGTCGGCGCCGGCATTGAGCAGGCGCTGGATGTCGGACACCTGCCGCACGCCACCGCCCACGGTCAGCGGGATGAAGACCTGCGAGGCCACCTGCTCGATGATGGGCAGGATCAGGTCGCGGCCGTCGCTGGTGGCGGTGATGTCCAGGAAGGTGAGTTCGTCGGCGCCCTGCTCGTTGTAGCGGCGGGCGATCTCGACGGGGTCGCCCGCGTCGGTCAGGTTGACGAAGTTCACGCCCTTGACGACGCGGCCGGCCGTGACGTCAAGGCAGGGAATGATGCGGCGGGTCAGCGCGCTCTGCGCGGGCGCGCCGCCCTGCGTGCCGGGCGTGGTCATTTGGACAGCTCGTCGGCGCGCGCCTGGGCAGCCTGGAAGTCCAGCGTGCCTTCGTAGATGCTGCGGCCCAGGATGGCGCCTTCGACGCCCTCTTCCTCGACCGCGCACAGCGCCTCGATGTCCTGGATGCCGGCGATGCCGCCCGAGGCGTACACCGGGATGCGCACGTGCTGCGCCAGGCGCACCGTGGCTTCGACGTTCACGCCCGAGAGCATGCCGTCGCGGCCGATGTCGGTGTAGATGATGGCCTCGCAGCCGTAGTCCTCGAACTTCTTGGCCAGGTCCAGCACGTCGTGGCGGGTCAGCTTGCTCCAGCCGTCGGTGGCGATCTTGCCGTCGCGCGCGTCCAGGCCGACGATGATCTGGCCGGGGAAGGCGCCGCAGGCGTCCTGCAGGAAGCCGGGGTTCTTGACCGCGGCCGTGCCGATGATGACGTAGGAGATGCCGGCGTCGAGGTAGCGCTCGATGGTGTCGAGGTCGCGGATGCCGCCGCCGATCTGGACGGGCATCTCGTCGCCCACGGCATCCAGGATGGCCTTGATGGGGGCTTCATTGCGGGGCTTGCCCGCGATGGCGCCGTTCAGGTCGACCAGGTGCAGGCGGCGCGCGCCCTGTTCGAGCCAGCGGGTGGCCATGGCGGCGGGGTCTTCGGAGAACACCGTTGCATCGTCCAGGTCGCCCTGGCGCAGGCGCACGCAGCGCCCGTCTTTGAGATCGATGGCGGGGATCAGCAGCATGGTAGCGAAAGAAAGAGAGTTGAACGGGCTGGAGCGGCAGGCCTGAGCCTGGGTTAAGGCTGCCAGTCTACAAAATTGCGATACAGGCGCAAACCGTGCTCGGCGCTCTTTTCCGGGTGGAACTGCACCGCGAAAATGTTAGCTGCCGCCACTGCGCAGGTAAAGCCGACGCCATAATCGGTTTCACCGACGGTCAGGCCGGGATCGGCGGGATCGGCGTAATAACTATGGACGAAATAGAAGTGCGTCTCGTCGGGGATGCCGGCCCACACAGGATGAGAGCGCGTCTGGCGCACTTTGTTCCATCCCATGTGCGGCACCTTGAGCAATTCGGCGCCGGTCGGCGCGGCGCCGGCCTGGCCGGCGTCGGACGCGCAGGTCTCGCCCTCGCCCGTGACGACGGGCGCGTAGCGCGGGCCGGAGAAGCGACGCACCACGCCCGGGAAGATCCCCAGGCAGGGCGTGCCGCCTTCCTCGCTGCGGTCGAACAGCATCTGTTCGCCCACGCACACGCCCAGCAGCGGCTTGGCGCGCGCGGCGCGCTCGACCGCTTCGCGCAGGCCGGATTCGTTCAAGGTGCGCATGCAGTCGGCCATGGCGCCCTGGCCGGGGAACACGACCCGGTCGGCCGCGTCGATCTCATGGGGCTGGTTGCAGATGCGGATGTCGGCGTCGGGGGCGGCGTACTTGAGCGCGCGCGCGACGGAATGGAAGTTGCCCATCCCGTAGTCGACGATGGCGATTGTGGTCAATTCTGTCTGCCTGATGCGGTGCGGAAGATCGCGGACGTTACAGTACGCCCTTGGTGGACGGCACGATGTCGCCCATGCGCGGGTCGACCTCGATGGCCATGCGCAGGGCGCGGCCACAGGCCTTGAAGACCGTTTCGCACTGGTGGTGGGCATTGACGCCGCGCAGGTTGTCGATGTGCAGCGTGATCAGGGCGTGATTGACCAGGCCCTGGAAGAATTCGCGCGTCAGGTCCACGTCGAAGTCGCCGATGCGGGCGCGGGTGAAGGGGATGTGGTACTCCAGGCCCGGGCGGCCGGAGAAGTCCACCACCACGCGCGACAGCGCCTCGTCCAGCGGCACGTAGGCGTGGCCGTAGCGGCGCAGGCCGGCCTTGTTGCCGACCGCCTTGGCGATGGCCATGCCCAGCGTGATGCCGACGTCCTCGACGGTATGGTGCGCGTCGATGTGCAGGTCGCCTTCCGCCTTGATGTCCAGGTCGATCAGGCCGTGGCGCGCGATCTGGTCCAGCATGTGGTCCAGGAACGGCACGCCGGTGTCGATCGTCTGCTTGCCGGTGCCGTCCAGGTTGACGGCCACGCGGATGCGGGTTTCGTTGGTGTTGCGGGTGATCTCTGCGGTACGCATGTCGGGACTCGATTAACTAAGTATTTCTTGTAGCGCGGCCAGCAGGGCGGCGTTTTCGGCGGGGGCGCCAACCGAGATGCGCAGACAGTTCGCCAGCAGCGGGTGGGCGCCGGAGAAGTTGCGCACCAATATTTTGCGCGTTTTCAGGGCGAGATGCACGGCGTTGCCATCCATCTTGCCGGAAAAGCGGGCCAGGACGAAATTACCGGCGGAAGGGAAAACCCGCGTGCCCGGCAAGGCGGCCAGGGCGGCCGCCAGCGGGCCCCGGTCGGCGCGCAGCCGGGCGGCCTGCTCGTCCAGCACCGGCTTGTGGCGTAGCACGGCCAGCAGCGCGGCCTGGGTCAGCACGTCCAGGTTGTAGGGCGGGCGCACCTTGTTCAGCTCGGCGATCCAGTCGGGGCTGCCGGCCATGTAGCCGAAGCGCAGGCCCGCCAGTCCGATCTTGGACACGGTGCGCATGACCACCACGTTGGGCAGGTCCAGCACGCGCGGCATCCAGGTGCCGTCGGCGAAGGGCTGGTAGGCCTCGTCGATCACCACCAGGCCGGGCGCGGCGTCGATCACGGCCTGGACCTGTGCGGCCGGCCACAGGCCGCCGGTGGGATTGTTGGGCACGGCCAGGAACACCAGCTTGGGCTGGTGCTCGCGGATGGCGGCCAGCATGGCGGGCAGATCCAGGGACAGGTCTTCGGTCAGCGGCACGCCGACGAAGCGGGCGTGGTCGAAGCGCGCCGCCATGTCGAAATAGACGAAGGAAGGCCAGGGCGACAGCACCACGTCGCCGGGCGCGCAGCAGGCCTGGATGGCGATGTGGATCAGCTCGTCCGAGCCGTTGCCGAACAGCAGGCCGGCCGCGTCCGGCACGCCGAAGGCCGCGCGCACCGCCTGTTGCAGCGCGGACAGGTCGGCGCTGGGGTAGCGGTTCAGCGGCGTGTCGCGGACGGCGCGCGCGATGTCGTCGCGCACGGCCTCGGGCAGCTCGTACGGGCATTCCATGGCGTCCAGCTTGATGCAGCCGGTCGCCTCGGCCACCGGATAGGCGGCCAGGGCGCGGACATCGGCGCGGACGGTGGCGGCGATGCGGGCGCCGGACGGAGTCATCGGGCTTCCCTGGTCGGCGCCCGAGGCCGGCCCGCTCATGGCTGGTCCAGCCGGTACTGGGCGCTGGCGGCGTGCGCCTGCAGGCCCTCGCCCAGCGCCAGCTCGGCGGCGATGCGGCCCAGGGTCTGGGCGCCGTCGCGCGAGACCTGGATCAGGCTGGAGCGCTTCTGGAAGTCGTACACGCCCAGCGGCGAGGAAAAGCGCGCCGTGCGCGAGGTCGGCAGCACGTGGTTGGGGCCGGCGCAGTAGTCGCCCAGCGCCTCGGAGCTGTAGCGGCCCATGAAGATCGCGCCGGCGTGGCGGATCTTGGCGGTCCACTGTTCCGGGTTCTCGGTGGAGATCTCCAGGTGCTCGGGGGCGATGTCGTTGGCGATGCGGCAGGCTTCGTCCAGGTCGCGCACCTGGATCAGCGCGCCGCGGTTGGCCAGGCTGACGCGCAGGATGTCGGCGCGCGGCATGGTCGGCAGGAGGCGCGCGATGGCGGCCTCGACCTCGGCCAGGAAGGCGGCGTCGGGACAGAGCAGGATGGATTGGGCCAGCTCGTCGTGCTCGGCCTGCGAGAACAGGTCCATGGCGATCCAGTCGGCCGGCGTCTTGCCGTCGCAGATGACCAGGATCTCGCTGGGGCCGGCGATCATGTCGATGCCGACCACGCCGAACACGCGGCGCTTGGCGGCGGCCACGTAGGCGTTGCCGGGGCCGACGATCTTGTCCACGGCGGGCACGGTGGCGGTGCCGTAGGCCAGCGCGCCCACGGCCTGCGCGCCGCCGATGGCGAACACGCGGTCCACGCCGCTGATGGCGGCCGCCGCCAGCACGATGGGGTTGCGCGCGCCGTCGGGCGTGGGCGTGACCATGACCAGTTCCGGTACGCCGGCGACCTTGGCCGGGATCGCGTTCATCAGCACCGACGAGGGATAGGCGGCCTTGCCGCCCGGCACGTACAGGCCGACGCGGTCCAGCGGCGTGACCTGCTGGCCCAGCAGCGTGCCGTCGGCCTCGGTGTAGGTCCAGGTCTCGGCGCGCTGGCGCTCGTGGTAGGCGCGCACGCGGGCGGCGGCGGCCTGCAGGGCGTCGCGTTGGGCGGCCGGCAGCGCGGCCAGCGCGGCATGCCAGTCGGCCTTGGGGATCTCCAGCGCCTGGGCGCTGCCCGCCTGCACGCGGTCGAAGCGCTGCGTGTATTCCAGCAGCGCGGCGTCGCCGCGGGCGCGCACGTCGGCCAGGATGCCGGCCGCGGCGCGGTCGATGGATTCGTCCTCGGCGGCCTCGAAGGCCAGCAGCTTGGACAGGGCGGACGCGAATCCGGGATCGCGGGAGTCGAGACGATTGATCAGGGCCATGGCGTCATGGGGTCTGGCGACGGCCGCCGCGCGGGCGCGGCGGCCTGGGGTTAGGCATTGCGGGCGGCGGCCCGCTCGAAGGCGTCCAGCAGCGGCTGCAGGCGCGCGCCGCGCGTTTTCAGCGCGGCCTGGTTGACGATCAGGCGCGAGGAGATCGGCATGATGTCCTCGACCGCCACCAGATCGTTGGCGCGCAGCGTGCCGCCGGTGGAGACCAGGTCGACGATGCAGTCGGCCAGGCCGACCAGCGGCGCCAGCTCCATCGAACCATACAGCTTGATGATGTCGACGTACACGCCCTTGGACGCGAAGTGTTCACGGGCTGACTGCACGTACTTGGTGGCCACGCGCAGGCGCGCGCCCTGGTGCACGGCGGCCTCGTAGTCGAAGCCCTTGCGCACGGCCACGGCCAGGCGGCACTTGGCGATGTTCAGGTCGATGGGCTGGTACAGCCCGCCGGGCTGCTGCGCGGCATGCTCGATCAGCACGTCCTTGCCGGCGATGCCCAGGTCGGCCGCGCCGTACTGCACGTAGGTGGGCACGTCGGAGGCGCGCACGATGATCAGGCGCAGGCCGGGATCGCTGGTCGGCAGGATCAGCTTGCGCGAGCTTTCCGGATTCTCGGGCACCTCGATGCCGGCCTCGGCCAGCAGGGGCATGGTTTCCTCGAAGATCCGCCCCTTGGACAAGGCCAGGGTCAGCGGCGTGGTGGTTTCGCTCATCAAGCATTCTCCTTGCCGCTGACGCGTTGGATGTCGGCGCCCAGGGCGCGCAGTTTCAGTTCCATGCGGTCGTAGCCCCGGTCCAGGTGATAGATGCGGTCCACCAGCGTGTCGCCATCCGCGGCCAGGCCGGCGATGACCAGGCTGGCCGAGGCGCGCAGGTCGGTGGCCATGACGGTGGCGCCCGACAGCCTGGGCACGCCGCGCACGATGGCGGTGTGGCCGTCGATGTCGATGTCGGCGCCCATGCGGCGCAGTTCCTGCACGTGCATGTAGCGGTTCTCGAAGATGGTCTCGACGACCACCGAGGTGCCGTCGGCCACGGTATTCAGCGCCATCAGCTGCGCCTGCATGTCGGTGGCGAAGCCGGGATATTCGTGCGTGCGGAAGCCCACGGCCCTGGGGCGCGCGGACATGGCGCCGCGGATCCAGTCGGGGCCGGTCTCGATGGTCAGGCCGGCCTCGACCAGCTTGTCCAGCGTGGCGCCGAGGATGCCGGGATCGGTGTCGCGCAGCGTGATGTCGCCGCCGGCCGCGCCCACGGCGCACAGGAAGGTGCCGGCCTCGATGCGGTCGGAGATGACGCGGTGCTCGGCGCCGTGCAGGCGCTCGACGCCGTCGATCACGATGCGGTCGGTGCCGTGGCCCTGGATGCGGGCGCCCATCTTGATGAGCAGTTCCGCCAGGTCGACGATCTCGGGCTCGCGCGCGGCGTTTTCCAGGATGGTCCGGCCGTCCGCCAGCACCGCCGCCATGAGCAGGTTCTCGGTGCCGGTCACGGTGACCATGTCGGTGCGGATGGAAGCGCCCTTCAGGCGCTTGGCGCGCGCCACCACGAAGCCGTGCTCGATACTGATCTCGGCGCCCAGCGCGGCCAGGCCCTTGATGTGCTGATCCACCGGACGCTGGCCGATGGTGCAGCCGCCGGGCAGGCTGACGCGCGCCTCGCCGAACCGGGCCACCAGCGGGCCCAGCACCAGGATGGACGCGCGCATGGTCTTGACCAGCTCGTAGGGCGCTTCCAGGCTGTCGACCCGGTCGGCCTGCAGCGTGACCATGCCGTCATTGCCGCGCTCGGCGCGCACGCCCATGCGGGCCAGCAGGTTCAGCATGGTGCCGGTGTCGTTCAGGCGCGGCACGTTGGCCAGCGACAGCGCGTCGGCCGTCAGCAGGCTGGCGCACAGGATTGGCAGGGCCGAGTTCTTGGCGCCAGAGATCGAGATTTCCCCGTGCAGGCGGGCGCCACCGGTGATGCGCAGCTTGTCCATTATTCGCCGGCCTGCCGGTATTCGTCCGGGGTCAGCGTGCGCATCGACAGCGCGTGGATCTCGGCCTTCATGCGGTCGCCCAGGGCCGCGTAGACCAGCTGGTGGCGCTGGATCAGGCGCTTGCCCTCGAAGGCGGCGCTGACGATGACGGCGTCGAAATGCGAGCCGTCGCCCTGCACGTCCAGATGTTCACAGGGCAGGCCGTCCGCGATGTATTGGCGGACTTGCGCGGGAGTGGGAAGCATGGACTTCAGTTCCTGAGTTTGTAGCCGCTGGCCAGGAGCCGCAGCGCGTAGATCGAAAGCGCGAGGAACACCCCCGCCACCACCGCCAGGCTGCGCCACGGCGAGACGTCGGACACCGCGAAGAAGCCGTAGCGGAAGCCGTCGATGGTGTAGAAGATGGGGTTCCAGTGCGACACGCCTTGCCAGAAGGCGGGCAGCGTGTGGATGGAATAGAACACGCCGGACAGGAAGGTGGCCGGCATGATCAGGAAGTTCTGGAAGGCGGCGAGCTGGTCGAATTTCTCGGACCACAGGCCGGCGATCAGGCCCAGTACGCCCATGATGCCGCAGGCCAGCACGGCGAACACCGCCAGCCACAGCGGATGCGCGGGCACCAGCGAGACGAAGTACAGCGCCACCACCCAGACGCAAATGCCGACGGCGATGCCGCGCACCACGGCGGCCAGCACGTAGGCGGCGAAGATGTCGCGGTGCGACAGCGGCGGCAGCAGCATGAACACCAGGTTGCCGGTGATGCGGCTCTGGATCAGCGACGACGACGGATTGGCGAAGGCGTTCTGCAGCATGCTCATCATCATGAGCCCGGGGATCAGGAACGCGGTATACGGCACGCTGCCGTAGACCATGACCCGGCCTTCGAGCACGTGGGCGAACACCAGCAGGTACAGCAACGCGGTGATGACCGGCGCGGCGATGGTCTGGAAGCTGACCTTCCAGAAGCGCAGCAATTCCTTGCGCAGCAGGGTCGGAAAGCCCGAGCCCGCGTCCAGGCGGGGCTGCACCAGCGGTTGGCTGGCGGGCGCGGCGGGTTGCGTCATTGCGGGGTCCCTACGGTTTGCGGGCTGCGGACGGCGGGGGCGTCGTCCTGGTGCATGATGCGCACGAAGGCGTCTTCCAGGTCCACGCCGCCCACGCGCGCCAGCAGCGCCTGGGTGGTGTCCAGCGCCACGACGCGGCCGCCCTTGAGCATGGCGATGCGGCCGCACAGGGCCTCGGCCTCTTCCAGGTAGTGCGTGGTCAGCATGATGGTGTGGCCGGCCTTGTTCAGGCGCGAGATGAATTCCCACAGCGTGCGGCGCAGGTCCACATCGACGCCGGCGGTGGGCTCGTCCAGCACGATCACGGGCGGGCGGTGCACCAGCGCCTGCGCCACCAGCACGCGGCGCTTCATGCCGCCGGACAGCGCGCGCATGTTGGAGTTGGCCTTGTCGGCCAGCCCCAGGTTGAACAGGATCTCGTCGATCCAGTCGTCGTTCTTGCGCAGGCCGAAATAACCCGACTGGATGCGCAGCGTCTCGCGCACGGTGAAGAACGGGTCGTAGACCAGTTCCTGGGGCACCACGCCCAGCGCCCGCCGTGCCGACTTGTAGTCGGCCACGACGTCGTAGCCACAGACCGAGGCGCGGCCGGAAGTGGCGTGCGCCAGGCCGGCCAGGATGGAGATCAGCGTGGTCTTGCCGGCGCCGTTGGGACCCAGCAGGCCGAAGAACTCGCCGTGCTCGATGCGCAGGCTGACGTCGTTCAGGGCCTGGAAACCCGGGCCGGGCGCGCGGCCGAACAGCCTGCCCAGGCCGCGCGAGCGCGGCGCATAGATTTTGGATACGTTTTCGAGGCTGACTGCGGACATGGCGGCGGGGTCGGCGGTTTGCCGGGGGACCAGGGGCTGACCAGGTATGACCAGAGGGGTGACCAAGTTTGCGGGCGCACAGGAGCGTCCGGCAAAGCGCGAATCGGTCATTATATATACGCATGGCGGCGCGGCGCGCCTATGGCCACGTGGTGGACCTGGGCGTTCCGGGATTATGCGTCCCTTGATTTCTCCATCCTGGCATCGCGCTGAAAAGCGCGGCGCCGTCGCGCGGTCCGCGGGCGAAAAAAAGCCCGGCGGGCCGCGAGGGCATGCCGGGCTGGCTGAGGCCGGAGCCGGCCGCCTATTGGTTGCGCTGGTTCAGCGCCTGGATCAGGCCGTCGATGCCGTTCTGGTTGATCTGCTGCGCGAACTGGTTGCGGTAGTTCTCGATCAGCCAGATGCCTTCGACGTTCATGTCGTAGATCTTCCAGCCTTGCGGCGTCTTTTCCAGGCGGTAGTCCACGCCCACGGGCGCGGCGTTGGTCTGGCTGATCTGCGTGCGCACGACCACGTCGTCGCCGTCCAGGCTGTTGCGGGTCGGCACCAGGCTGACCTTGGTGTTGTTGTCGACCCGGGTCAGCGCGCCGCTGTAGGTGCGCACCAGGGTGCCGCGGAAAGCGTCGGCCAGGTCGTGCTTCTGCTTGTCGCTAGCCTGGCGCCAGTAGCGGCCCGCGGCCAGGCGGGTCGTCTTCTGGAAGTTCACGTAGGGCAGGATGTACTGGTCGACCACCTGGTTGATGCGCGCCGTGTTGCCGGACTTGACCGCGCCGTCGCTCTTGAGCACGGCCAGGGCCTGGTCGGCCGCGGCCAGCACGAACTTGTCGGCCGGGCCGTTGGGGTCGGGTTGGGTCTGGGCATGGGCGCCGGCGGCGGCCAGGCTCATCAGGCCGGCAACCGCCAGCCGCTTGAACGTCGAAAACAATGAAAACCGCATGAACTCTCCTTGCTGCGCCGCGCGG
This sequence comes from Achromobacter sp. 1011811831, assembly GCF_059760905.1. Classification (NCBI taxonomy): domain Bacteria; kingdom Pseudomonadati; phylum Pseudomonadota; class Betaproteobacteria; order Burkholderiales; family Alcaligenaceae; genus Achromobacter; species Achromobacter sp. 1011811831. The sequence continues at coordinate 78,749 of NZ_JCBANG010000013.1, read as the reverse complement.
GCGGCGTTGGCTTACTTGGCGGGCTGGATGACCGGCGCCATGGCGGGGGCGGCGCCCTTGTTCTTGGCGTCGTCCTCGTCGTCTTCGTAGTTGGGCAGCGCGGACTCGTCTTCCACCTTCTGGCCCAGCACCATGGCGGCGCGGCGTTGCAGGTAGGCGTCGCGCACGAAGCTGTACGGATCCAGCGCCACGCGATCGACCATGTCGGTCGCGTCCAGCAGGCTGGCGCGCGTGTCGACCACGCTCAGGCCCCACAGCGAGTTGCGCAGCGGCACGTTGTCGATGGCGCTGATGCTGGTGTAGGTGGCCTTGCGACCGTACCAGTCGCCGGCCAGGCCGACGCCGTCGCGGATGGTGGACGAACCGATGATCGGCAGCACCAGGTACGGACCCTGGCCGATGCCCCAGACGCCCAGCGTGGTGCCGAAGTCGTTCGGGATCTTGCGCGCGCCGTTGGCCGAGGCGACGTCGAAGCAGCCGCCCACGCCCATGGTGGTGTTGAACAGGAAGCGGCCCAGCGTGTTGACGAAGTCGTGGCCGCGGCCCTGCAGCATGCTGTTGGCACCGGACCAGAGGTCGCCGACGTTGCTGAAGATGTTGTGCACACAGCTGCGCACCGGCTGCGGCGTGACGTAGGTGTAGGCCTGGGCGACGGGCTTGAACACCACCCGGTCGACCGAATCGTTGAACTTGTAGACGCCCCGGTTGAAGCCTTCCCAGGGATCGCGCGGATCCGGGTTCTTGGGCGCGGCGCAGCCGGCCATCAGTGCGCCCGCGGCAGCGACGGTGGCGATGCGGGAAAGAGCGTGCTTGTTCATGATCAGGGCATCCCTATCAACATTTTCTTATAAGCGACGGCTGCGCGGCAGGCAATACCGCGCGCCGGTTAGTCCTTAATTCGCGGGCGTCTTGGCCGGTTCCTGGGCGCCGCCCGAGCCTTGCTTTTCAGCCGATCCGTAGAGGAACTTGCTGATCAGCTGTTCAAGCACGACGGCGCTCTGGGTATAGCGGATTTTGCCGCCTTCGGCAAAGTTCTCTTCTTCGCTGCCCGGCGTCAGGCCCAGGTACTGTTCGCCCAGCAGGCCCGACGTCAGGATGGCGGCCGACGAGTCCTTGGGGAACTGGTAGGCCGTTTCCAGGTTGATGGAAACCACCGCCTGGAAGGTCTTGTCGTCGAAGGAGATGCCGGCGATCCGCCCCACCACCACGCCGGCGCTCTTGACGGGCGCGCGCACCTTGAGGCCGCCCACATTATCGAAATTCGCCGTGACGGTATAGGTGGGCGCGAAGGAGAAGGCGCTCAGGTTGCCGGCGCGCAACGCCAGGAACGCCAGCGCGGCCGCGCCCAGCAGTACGAACAGGCCTACCCAGAAGTCGGTTTTTTCGCGTGACATGATCAATCCGTATCAGTTTCCAAACATCAAGGCCGTAAGCAGGAAATCCAGGCCCAGCACCGCCAGCGATCCCACCACCACGGTGCGCGTGGTGGCGCGGGCCACGCCTTCGGGCGTGGGCTTGGCCTGCCAGCCTTCGTAGAGCGAGACCAGCGTCACGGTGACGCCGAACACCAGGCTCTTGATGACGCCGTTGAGCACGTCGTTCCAGACGTCCACGCCGTTCTGCATCTGCGACCAGAAGGCGCCTGCGTCCACGCCGATCATCAGCACGCCGACCACCCAGCCGCCCAGGATGCCCACCATGGAGAACACCGCCGCCAGGATGGGCATGGCGATGATGCCGCCCCACAGGCGCGGCACCAGCACGCGGCGCATCGGGTCCACCGCCATCACTTCCATCGCCGACAACTGCTCGCCGGCCTTCATCAGGCCGATCTCGGCGGTCAGCGAGGTGCCGGCGCGGCCGGCGAACAGCAGCGCCGTGACCACCGGCCCAAGCTCGCGCACCAGCGACAGCGCCACCAGCAGGCCCAGCGCTTCCGACGAGCCGTAGCGGTTCAGCGTGTAATAGCCCTGCAGGCCCAGCACGAAGCCGACGAACATGCCGGACACGGCGATGATCAGCAGCGAGTAATTGCCGATGAAGTGGACCTGCTGCGACACCAGGCGCGGGCGCGAGAACGCGATGCCGCTGCGCCCCAGCATGCCCAGGAAGAAGCGGGTGAAGTAGCCGATGCCGGAAATCTGCCCCCGGATCCAGCCGCCCAGCGCGCTGATGGGATTGGTCTTGCCGCTCATGCCTTGCGCCCCTGTTGTTGCGCCAGCCATTTCTTGAAGGCCGGTGTTTCGGGGTACTGGAACGCGACGGGGCCGTCGGGTTCGCCCTTGAGGAATTGCTGCACGTAGGGGTCCTGCGATTGCGACAGGATCTGCGGGGTGCCGGCGGCCTTGAGCTCGCCCTGGCCGACCAGATAGACCTGATCGGCGATGGCGAAGGATTCCTGCACGTCGTGGGTGATCAGCACCGAGGCGCAGCCCAGGCGGTCGGCCAGGTCGCGGATCAGGCGGGCAGTGATGCCCATGGAAATCGGATCCAGGCCGGCGAAGGGCTCGTCATACAGGATGAGCTCGGGCTCCAGCACCACGGCGCGCGCCAGCGCGACCCGGCGCGCCATGCCGCCGGACACCTCGGCGACCTTCAGGTGGGCGGCGGCGCGCAGGCCGACGGCGTCGAGCTTGTCCAGCACGCGCTCGGTCAGCTCGGCCTCGCTCAGCCGGGTGTGCTCGCGTAGCGGAAAAGCAACGTTTTCGAAGACGTTCAGGTCGGTGAACAGCGCGCCTTGCTGGAACAGCACGCCCATGCGCTTGCGCAGCGACTGCATTCCGGCGGCGTCGACGGCGGCGATGTCCTGGCCGAAAGCCTGGACGGTGCCGCGCTGGGCGATCAGCTGGCCGGTGGCCGCGCGCAACAGCGTGGTCTTGCCCGAGCCGGAGCCGCCCATGATGGCGACGACCTGGCCGGCCCGCACTTCCATGGAGATGTCGCGCAGCACGGTGAATTCACCATAGCCGAGCACGACGCCGTCCAGGCGCAGGGCGAATTCGGGGGTGCTGCGGGTGTGAGCGGGCATGGGCAACGAAAGGGTGTTTCGGCGGCGGTGCTTGCCGGCCAGTCCGCCCGGCGCGGGCAAGGGGCCGCAGCGCTGGCAGAACAGGCTGCGTCGGGAAGCGCCCTGTTACTCATATGCCGGGACAGGAAATCCGATCTGTAACCGGCGGCGAGGGGCCATTGTATCCCGACGATTTGTGATCACAATCTGCTAGGCAACGAGTGGAACAGTCTTTTCACAATCAGGGACAATCCGGAGGGCGAGGCGGGCGCCGCCCGGCGGCCGGCCCTTCCGGAAATCGGTCCCTGATTAGCGCCGGGCCTGGGCCGCGGCGGTCTCCACGGCCAGCCGGCGCACCAGTTCGGCAGTGGTCTCGCGCCGCGCCATGGGCGCGCCCTGGCCCGCCCACAACGACAGCACGTTGATATTGCCGACGCGGCCGCCGGCGTTGCGCATGGGCCGCGTCAGCGCGTTCTGCAGCGGATAGGGCAGGATGTCGGACGGATTCGCGTCCATGTCGCGCATGAAGGTATTGGCGATGCCGCGCGCCGGCCGTCCGGAAAAGGCCCGGGTGATACGCGACTGCTCGGAGCGGGAGGCGGGCAGGACGGCCTTGTAGGCTTCGCTGATGCCGGATTCCTCGGTGGACAGAAAGGCCGTCCCCATTTGAGCGGCCTGCGCGCCCAGCGCCAGCGCGGCGGCGATGCCGCGGCCGTCCATGATGCCGCCGGAGGCGATCACCGGCACCGAGACCGCGTCGGCCACCTGTGGCACCAGCGCCAGCGTGCCGACGAGCGACTGGTCAAAATCGTCCAGGAAAGTGCCGCGATGGCCGCCGGCCTCATAGCCCTGGGCCACGACGGCGTCCACGCCATCCTGTTCCAGCGCTACCGCTTCGCGCACGGTGGTGGCCGTGCCCACCGTCAGGATGCCCAGTTCGCGGCAGCGCGCCAGCACGTCCGGCGCGATGCGGCCGAAGGTGAAGCTGAACACCGCCGGCCGCGCGCGCAGCACGGCTTCGATCTGCGTCGCCAGCGGGTCTGCCTGCGGGCCGGGCATGGCGGGCGCGTCCAGACCCAGTTGCGCGTGATAGCGCGCCACCAATGCCAGCAGGCGGGCGCCGTCGCCCTGGTAGGGCTGGTCCGGCACGGACGCGAACAGGTTGATGGCGTAGGGTCGGCCGGTGCGTTCGCGGATCGCGCCGGCGGCTTCCTCGATCTGGGCGGCGCTCAGGTAGGCGGCGCCCAGCGAGCCCAGCACGCCCGCCCGCGATGATTCGGCCACCAGCGCCACCGTGGTGGCCCCGCCGGCCATGGGGGCCTGGATGACGGGCTGGTCGAGTTCAAGTCGTTCGCAAAGGCGGGATGTCATGGCGCGCTCCTGGGGCGTGGGTTACTGGAGCTGGATGTTTCCAGCTTTGATGACGTGGGCCCACTTCTCGGTTTCGCTCTTGATGAAGGCGGCGAAGTCCTCGGGCGTGCCGCCGCCGGCCTGGCTGCCGGTGTCGGCGATGGCCTTCTGGACGTCGGGTTCCTTCAGGATGCGGTTGAACTCCGCATTGAGCCTGGCGATGATGGGCGCCGGGGTGCCGGCCGGGGCGACGATGCCCTGCCAGTTATACGATTCGAAGCCGGCCAGGCCCGATTCGGCCATGGTCGGCACGTCGGGCAGCACGTCCAGGCGCTTGGCCGAGGTGACCGCGATCGGGTGGATCTTCTTGCCCTGGATGGCCGGCAGCGCCGAATAGCCCATCTCGAACATCATCGAGATATGGCCGCCCATCAGGTCGGTCGCGGCCAGGCTGCCGCCCTTGTAGGGAACGTGCACGATGTCGATGCTGGCCTGCTCGCGGAACATCTCGCCGGACAGGTGGTGCGCGCCGCCCACGCCGGACGAGCCGAACGACAGCTTGCCCGGCTGCTTCTTGGCCAGCGCGATCAGGTCGGCCAGCGTCTTGACCGGCAGCTCATTGTTGACGCTGAGCACCAGCGGGCTGTTCTCGATCAGGATGACGGGCGCCAGGTCCTTCTGCGGGTTGTAGGGCATTTCCTTCATCAGCGACGGGTTCACCGCCATCGGCGCCAGGTTGCCGGTGCCGATGGTGTAGCCGTCGGGCTGCGCCTTGGCGATCAGGTTGGTGCCGACCACGCCGCCGGCGCCGGCCTTGTTCTCGACCACGATGGGTTGTCCCAGCGATTCGCCCAGCTTGCGCGCCAGCAGGCGCACGCGGGTGTCGGCGAAGCCGCCCGGCGCATAGGGCACGATCATGGTGATGGGCTTGGCGGGCCAGTCGGCGGCCTGGGCGTGGGCCTGGCTGCCCGGGGCGACGACGGCTGCCATGGCGGCCAGGGCGGCGATCAGGGGGCGCAACGGTTTCATGCTGGGGACTCCTCTTTCATAATGAGTGCGGCCTCAGGGGGCATTGCCCCTCGGGTTGACTGCATTATGCCCAGCGCTGCCGCGCGTAGCCGTGATTTTCCCCAAGCCCCAGGCCGACAGCGCCAGCAACGCGGCGCCCGCCGCCAGCGTCTGCGGCAGGCTGGCGCCCAGCCGCGCCGCCCAGGCGGCCAGCAGCGGGCCGACGATCTGGCCGGCGGCGAAGGCCGCCGTCATCAGGGCGGCGGCGCGAGGCGCGGCCGCGCCCGCCAGGCGCCGGGCCGCCACCATGCCGGCCTGGGTGATGACCATGAAGGTGCCGCCCACCAGCAGCGCGGCCACGATCACGGCCGCCAGGTCGTGCCGCAGTGCCGCCACCGCCATGCCCAGCGCCATCGCCGCCTGCGCGCCGCGCCAGATCCGGATCTCGCCGTGCCGGCGCGCCAGCCGAGGCACCAGCAGGCAGGACAGCGCGGCGGCCAGCCCGAACAGGGGCCAGGCCCAGCCGAACACGGCCGGGTTGGGCATGACGTCCTTGGCCATGGCGGGCAGGAAGGTGGCGGGAATGATGTAGCCGACGCCGAACACGCCGTAGTGCAGCGCCAGTCCCGCCATGCCGCGCGGCAGCGGTTCCCGGCTGGCTGGGCGAGCGGACGCGGCGGCGGCCGGCAGCGCCATGCGCAGCCTGGGCCAGGCCGCCATCGCCAAGGCCAGCGCCAGCGCGCCCAGCGCCACCCAGCATTGCGCTGCCGTGGCGCCGGCCGCCATCAGGGCCAGGCAGGCCAGCCCCGTCGCCGCGATGCCGGCGCCAACGCCCGCATAGACCACGGCGGACGCGGCCGGCTCGATCGGGTCGCCCGCTGGCGCGGGCCGCCACGAGGCCACGCAGATGAAACCGAGCGCGCTGGCCCAGCCGGCCGCCAGCCGCAGCGCGGCCCAGCCCGCCACGGAATGCAGCAGCGGCATGGCCAGGGTCAGCGCCGCCACCGCCAGCAGGCTGGCGCCCAGCGCGGCCAGCGGCCGGCGCGGCGGCCACGCGGCCGCGATCAGCGCGGCCAGCAGGTAGCCCGCGTAGTTGGCCGAGGCCAGCCAGCCGCCCTGTTCCAGCGAGAGCGCGGCGTCGTGCGCCATCAGCGGCCAGACCGGCGTGAAGGCGAAGCGGCCGATGCCCATCAACACGGCCAGCGCCAGCGCGGCCGGCCAGGCGAGGCTGACGGCGTAGCGGGCGGGGACGAGGGGCTGGGCATGGCTTGACATGAGCCCACTCTACGGCTGTACTAATATCTTGAATAGTGAATTATTAAGAACATAGGTTCTTTAAATGAGAAACTTGGACCTGGACGCGCTGCAGATTTTCAAGGCGGTCGCCGATGAGGGCGGCGTGGCGCGCGCGGCCGCCCGGCTGAACCGTGTGCAGTCCAATGTGTCCACCCGGCTCAAGCAGCTGGAGACTTCACTGGAAGCCCCGCTGTTCCGCCGCCAGAACCGGCGCCTGGTGCTGTCGGACCAGGGCCGCGTGCTGCTGTCCTACGCCGACCGCCTGCTGCGGCTGTCGGCCGAGGCGCAGCAGGCCGTGCGCGACGGCGCGCCGCGCGGCACGCTGCGCCTGGGCACCATGGAAAGCACGGCGGCGGCCCGATTGCCGCCGGTGCTGGCGGCCTACCACGCGGCTTGGCCGCAGGTGCGCATCGAGCTGGTCACGGGCACCTCGGCCGCGCTGGCGGCCAAGGTGCGCGACTACGAACTCGAAGCGGCTTTCGTGGCCGAGCCTTTTCCCGCCGAGGGCCTGGCAGCAACCGAGGCCTTTGCCGAAACGCTGGTCCTGATTTCGCCGCGCGCCTGGCCCGAGATCGCCGACGCGCGGGCGCTGGCCGATCACACGGTGATCGCCTTCGCGTCCGGCTGTTCCTATCGCCGCATCCTGGAATCCTGGCTCAGCCGCGAAGGCGTGGCGCCGGGCAAGGTGATGGAGTTCGCGTCCTATCATGCGATCGTCGCCTGCGTGGCGGCCGGTACGGGCGTGGCCATCGTGCCGCGCTCCGTGCTGGATGTGCTGGGCGGACAGACCGCGCTGCGGGTGCGCGACCTGCCGGGCAAATACGGCGCCGCGCGCACCCGGCTGGTGTGGCGGGCCGATGACGACACGCCGGCGGTGCAGGCCTTGCGCGATCAGCTGGCGGCCTGAGACGCCAGGCGGTCGCGTCGCATTGTCGAGTGCCAAAAAAAACGCGCGGGCATGTGCCCGCGCGTTCTTGCTTGATGCGTGCGTCCCGATCAGAAGCGATAGCCGATACCCAGCGTCGCCACCCACGGGTTGATCTTTGCAGTGCCGATGCGGTCGCCGTTCAGGCTGACCTTCGACTTGATGTCGATGTAGCGGATGTCCGCGTTCATGAACCAGCGCTCGTTGATCTTGATGTCCGCGCCCAGCTGCGCGGCCACGCCCCACGAATCCTTCAGCTTGAGCTTGGAGCCGTCGAGCGCGCCTTCGGCCTTGGTGCTGAAGAAGTGCGTGTAGTTCAGGCCGACGCCGATGTAGGGCTGCACCATGCTGTCCGGCAGGATGTGCCATTGCAGGCTCAGCGTGGGCGGCAGGTGCTTGGTCGAGCCGATCTTGCCGAGGCCGCCGCCGCGGATGTCGTGCTGGAAGGGCCAGGCGCCCAGCAGTTCGATGCCGATGTTGCGCGTGGCCATGTAGGTCACGGTGAAGCTGGGACGGACGTTGTTGTTCACGTCCAGTTTGACGCCGCCGTTCAGAACGCTGCCGTTGTTGGAATCGGGGCGGACCTGCGTGACGCCGACCTTCAGCAGCACATCGCCGGCCTCGTGGGCATGGGCGGGGACGGCGAAGGCGCCGGCGGCCAGCAGGCCGGCGATGGCGGTGGCGCGGACGCGCCCGAGCTTCGAAAACATTTTCTTCTCCGATCTTTCCGTGGGGTGAGACGACAGGTTCTCAAACCCTGGCGCCGGCTGGATTGACGGGAATCAAACCCTACCGGGATGTCGGGAATCGCGTGGTTGAGCCGCAACACGAGGCGGTCAGGCGTGCGCCGGCCATGCGTGGACGGTGCGCGCTGGCCGTTCAGGCGGCGCAAATGAAACGCCGCCCGGCGCCTGGGGGCGCGGGGCGGCGTGGGGGCCGGTCCCGGAAGATCAGCGCGGCAGGTCGCTGGATCCCATCAGGAAGGCGTCGACCGAGCGCGCGCACTGGCGGCCTTCGCGGATGGCCCAGACCACCAGCGACTGGCCGCGACGCATGTCGCCGGCGGCGAACACCTTGTCGACGTTGGTGCGGTAGTCGTCGGTGTTGGCGCGCACGTTGCCGCGCGCGTCACGGTCCACGCCGAAGGCATCCAGCACGGTCTGCACCGGCGATACGAAGCCCATGGCCAGCAGCACCAGGTCGGCCTTGATCTCGAATTCCGAGCCTTCGGCCTCGCGCATCTTCATCTGGCCGGTCGCTTCGTCCTTGAACCACTCGACGCGCGCGCCCACCAGTTTCTCGACCTTGCCGTTGCTGCCCTTGAGCAGCTTGGTGGTCACGGACCAGTCGCGCTCGCAGCCTTCCTCGTGCGACGAGGACGTGCGCAGCTTCAGGGGCCAGTAGGGCCAGGTCATGCTCTTGTTCTCGGACTCGGGCGGCTGCGGCAGCAGCTCGAACTGGGTGACCGAGGCCGCGCCGTGGCGGTTGCTGGTGCCCACGCAATCGGAGCCCGTGTCGCCGCCGCCGATCACCACCACATGCTTGCCCTTGGCCAGCGTCTGGCTGGTCAGGCGGTCGCCGGCCACGGCCTTGTTCTGCTGGCGCAGGAAGTCCATGGCGTAGTACACGCCCGACAGCTCGCGGCCCGGCACCGGCAGGTCGCGCGGGGTTTCGGAGCCGCCGGTCATGACGACGGCGTCGAACTCGGCCATCAGCGATTCGGGCGTGCGCACGGTCAGGCCGTCGGCGGCCGCGTCGCTGGGATTGCCGATGTAGGTCGACGGCGCGAATTCAACGCCCTCGGCTTCCATCTGCGAGATGCGGCGGTCGATCTGGTGCTTTTCCAGCTTGAAGTCGGGGATGCCGTAGCGCAGCAGGCCGCCGATGCGGTCGCTCTTTTCGAACAGCGTCACGGAATGGCCGGCGCGCGCCAGCTGCTGCGAGCAGGCCAGGCCGGCCGGGCCCGAGCCCACCACCGCGACCTTCTTGCCGGTCTTGCGCGCCGGCACCTGCGGCGTGACCCAGCCCTCGGCCCAGCCCTTGTCGATGATGGCGTGCTCGATGGACTTGATGCCGACCGCGTCGCTGTTGATGTTGAGGGTACAGGCGGCTTCGCACGGCGCCGGGCAGATGCGGCCGGTGAACTCCGGGAAGTTGTTGGTGGAGTGCAGCACGTCCAGCGCGCGGCGCCAGTCCTGCCGGTACACCAGGTCATTCCAGTCCGGGATGATGTTGTTGACCGGGCAGCCGTTGTTGCAGAACGGGATGCCGCAGTCCATGCAGCGCGCCGCCTGCTGCTTGGCCTGGTCGTCGTTCAGGTGCAGCACGAATTCGCGCCAGTTCTTCAGCCGCTTCTGCGGGGCCTCGGAGGCCTCCTGCAGGCGCTGGTATTCCATGAATCCGGTGATCTTTCCCATGATTTCCCTCACGCAGCCAGTTGTTGCGGGTTGGCTGCACGCCACATTTCACCCAATGCGCGGCGGTAGTCCGTCGGCATGACCTTTACGAATTTGCCGCGCGCCGCTTCCCAGTCGCCCAGGATCTCGCGGGCGCGGAAGCTGCCGGTGTAGCGGAAGTGGTCTTCCACCAGGCGACGCAGGATGGTCTCGTCCGTTTCGCGTTCGCCGCCGCGCTGCGCGCTGTGCCAGGTGTCGATGCCGTTCTGCGCCTGCTGCTCGGCGTGCGGCACCACGGCTTCCAGTTCGACCATGGACAGGTTGGCGCGCTGCTTGAGCGTGCGTTCCGGATCCCAGACATAGGCCACGCCGCCGGACATGCCGGCCGCGAAGTTGCGGCCGGTGGCGCCCAGCACCACGACCGTGCCGCCCGTCATGTATTCGCAGCCGTGGTCGCCGGTGCCTTCCACCACGGTGGCGGCGCCCGAGTTGCGCACCGCGAAGCGTTCGCCGGCCACGCCATTGAAGAAGGCCTCGCCCGCCAGCGCGCCGTACAGCACGGTGTTGCCGGCGATGATGTGGTCGGGGCCGAAGCCGCGGAAGTCGTTGGGCGAGCGCACGATGATGCGGCCGCCGGACAGGCCCTTGCCCACGTAGTCGTTGCCTTCGCCCACCAGGTCCATGGTGATGCCGTGCGCCAGGAACGCGCCGAAGCTCTGGCCGGCGGTGCCGTTGCACTGGATGTGGATGGTGTCGTCGGCCAGGCCGTCATGGCCGTAGCGCGCCGCCACGGCGCCGGACAGCATGGCGCCGATGGTGCGGTTGCGGTTGCGCACCGGCACGATGAAGGACACTTTCTCGCCGCGTTCCAGCGCGGGCTTGCTGCGCTCGATCAGCTGGTGGTCCAGCGCACCGGCCAGGCCGTGGTCCTGCTCTTCGGTCTGGCGCACGTCGGCGTCCGACTGGGTCTGGTGGAACACGCGGGTGAAGTCCAGGCCGCTGGCCTTCCAGTGTTCGACGCCGGAGCGCATGTCCAGCAGGTCGGCGCGGCCGATCAGGTCGTCGAACTTGCGGATGCCCAGCTGGGCCATGATCTCGCGCACTTCCTCGGCGATGAAGAAGAAGAAGTTGACGACGTGCTCGGGCTTGCCCTGGAACTTCTGGCGTAGCACCGGATCCTGCGTGGCCACGCCCACCGGGCAGGTGTTCAGGTGGCACTTGCGCATCATGATGCAGCCTTCGACGACCAGCGGCGCGGTGGCGAAGCCGAATTCGTCGGCGCCCAGCAGCGCGCCGATGACCACGTCGCGGCCGGTCTTCATCTGGCCGTCTGCCTGCACGCGGATGCGGCTGCGCAGGCGGTTCAGCACCAGCGTCTGCTGCGTTTCGGCCAGGCCCAGTTCCCAGGGCGTGCCGACGTGCTTGATGGACGACACCGGCGAGGCGCCCGTGCCGCCGTCATGGCCGGCGATCACGACGTGGTCGGCCTTGGCCTTGGCCACGCCCGCCGCCACCGTGCCCACGCCCACTTCGGACACCAGCTTGACCGAGATCGAAGCCTTGGCGTTGACGTTCTTCAGGTCGTGGATCAGCTGGGCCAGGTCCTCGATCGAGTAGATGTCGTGGTGCGGCGGGGGCGAGATCAGGCCCACGCCCGGCACCGAGTAGCGCAGCTTGGCGATGTATTCCGAGACCTTGTGGCCGGGCAGCTGGCCGCCTTCGCCGGGCTTGGCGCCCTGGGCCATCTTGATCTGGATCTGGTCGGCCGAGGACAGGTACTCGGCGGTCACGCCGAAGCGGCCCGAGGCCACCTGCTTGATCTTCGAGCGCAGCGAATCGCCCTTCTTGAGCGGCACGTCGGCTTCGATGCGGTCGGCGCCCAGCACCGAGGCCAGCGTGTCGCCGTCCTTGATGGTGCTCTTGCCTTCGCGCATTTCGGCGCGGTAGCGCAGCTCGTCCTCGCCGCCTTCGCCGGTGTTGGACTTGCCGCCGATGCGGTTCATGGCCACGGCCAGCACCGAGTGCGCCTCGGTCGAGATCGAGCCCAGCGACATGGCGCCGGTGGCGAAGCGCTTGACGATGTCCTTGGCCGGCTCGACGTCGTCCAGCGGAATGGCGCGCGACGGGTCGAAGCGGAACTCGAACAGGCCGCGCAGCGTCATGTGGCGGCGGCTCTGGTCGTTGATGATCTGCGCGTACTCCTTGTACGTGCGGTAGTTGTTCTGGCGCGAGGCGTGCTGCAGCTTGGCGATGGAATCCGGCGTCCACATGTGCTCTTCGCCGCGCACGCGGTAGGCGTACTCGCCGCCCGCTTCGAGGTCGTTGGCCAGGACCGGGTCGTTGCCGAACGCGGCGCGGTGCTGGCGCAGCGCTTCCTCGGCCACCTGGAAGATGCCGATGCCTTCGATATTGGACGCGGTGCCGGTGAAGTACTTGTCCACCAGCGCCTTCTGCAGGCCGACGGCCTCGAAGATCTGCGCGCCGGTGTAGGACATGTAGGTCGAGATGCCCATCTTGGACATGACCTTGTTCAGGCCCTTGCCGATGGCCTTGACGAAGTTCTTCACGGCCTTTTCGGGATCGCCCATCTTGCCCAGCGATTCCAGCGCCAGGTAGGGATGGATCGCCTCGGCGCCGTAGCCGCCCAGCAGCGCGAAATGGTGCACTTCGCGCGCCGAGCCGGTTTCCACCACCAGGCCGGCGTTGGTGCGCAGGCCGGCGCGGATCAGGTGCTGGTGCACGGCCGACGTCGCCAGCAGCGCGGGGATGGCCACGCGCTCGCCGTCGACCAGGCGGTCGGACACGATCAGGATGTTGTAGCCGCTTTGCACCGCGTCCACGGCGCGTGCGCACAGCGCGGCCACGCGGGCCTCGATGCCCTCGGGGCCCCAGGCGGCCGGGTAGGTGATGTCCAGTTCATAGCTGCGGAACTTCTTGCCCGTGACCTGTTCGATGTCGCGGATCTGCGCCATGGCGGCGAAGTCCAGCACCGGCTGCGACACTTCCAGGCGCAGCGGCGGGTTGACGTTGTTGATGTCCAGCAGGTTCGGCTTGGGGCCGATGAAGGACACCAGCGACATCACCAGCTGTTCGCGGATCGGGTCGATCGGCGGGTTCGTCACCTGCGCGAAGAGCTGGCGGAAATAGTTGTAGAACGGCTTGGCGCGGTCCGACAGCACGGCCAGCGGGGCATCGTTGCCCATCGAGCCGATCACTTCCTCGCCGGTCGTGGCCATGGGCTCCAGGATGAACTTGTAGTCTTCCTGGGTCCAGCCGAAGGCCTGCTGGCGGTCCAGCAGCGAGACGGACGATTGCGTGGCCAGATTGCCCTGGCGCGGGGCAGGCAGCGATTCCAGCTTGATCTGCAGGCGCTCGATCCACTGGCGGTACGGGCGGCTGTTGGCCAGCTGCAGCTTGATCTCGGCGTCGTCGATGATGCGGCCCTGTTCCAGGTCGATCAGGAACATCTTGCCGGGCTGCAGGCGCCACTTCTTGACGATGCGGTTCTCGGGGATGGACAGCGTGCCGGCCTCGGAGGCCAGGATCACCATGTCGTCGTCCGTCACCAGGTAGCGGGCCGGGCGCAGGCCGTTGCGGTCCAGCGTGGCGCCGATCTGGCGGCCGTCGGTGAAGGCGACGGCGGCGGGGCCGTCCCAGGGTTCCATCATGGCCGCGTGGTATTCATAGAACGCGCGGCGGCTCTCGTCCATCTGCGTGTGCTGTTCCCAGGCTTCCGGGATCATCATCATCATGGCGTGGGCCAGCGAGTAGCCCGAGTTCACCAGCAGTTCCAGGCAGTTGTCGAACGTGGCGGTGTCCGACTGGCCTTCGTAGACGATGGGATAGAGCTTCTTCAGGTCGTCGCCCAGCACGGCCGACTGCATCATGCCTTCGCGCGCGCGCAGCCAGTTGAAGTTGCCCTTGACCGTGTTGATCTCGCCGTTGTGGGCGATCATGCGGTACGGGTGGGCCAGCGGCCAGGCAGGGAAGGTGTTGGTCGAGAAGCGCTGGTGCACCAGCGCCAGGGCCGAGACCGTGCGCGGGTCGGCCAGGTCGCGGTAGTAGCGGCCGACCTGGTCGGCCAGCAGCAGGCCCTTGTAGACCACGGTGCGCACCGAAGCCGAGGGCACGAAGTATTCCTTGCCGTGGGCCAGGCGCATGTTCTGGATGGCGTGGCTGGCGGTCTTGCGGATCACGTACAGCTTGCGTTCCAGCGCGTCGGGCACCATGACGTCGGCGCCACGGCCGATGAAGAGCTGGCGGATGACGGGTTCGCAGTCACGCACGGCGGGGGACATGGGCATGTCCACGTCCACCGGCACGTTGCGCCAGCCCAGCACGACCTGGCCTTCGGCCCGGACCGAGCGTTCCAGCTCCTGCTCACAGGCCAGGCGCGAGGCGGTTTCCTTGGGCAGGAAGACCATGGCCACGCCGTATTCGCCGGGCGGCGGCAGCACGATGCCTTGCTGGCTGAATTCGTCGCGGTACAGGGTGTCGGGAATCTGGATCAGGATGCCGGCGCCGTCGCCCATCAGCTTGTCGGCGCCTACGGCGCCGCGATGGTCCAGGTTCTCCAGGATCTTCAGGCCCTGCTGAATGATGGCGTGGCTTTTCTTGCCCTTGATGTGCGCCACGAAGCCGACACCACAGGCGTCATGCTCGTTCTGCGGGTGATACAGGCCCTGGGGGGCGGGCAGGCCGATGCGGCTGGCATCGATGGGGGTCGCCGTGGGGGTGCGACAGGAATCGTTCAAGGTGTCTTTGGGCATGGCGCGCTCCGCAGTGGGCCTGCTTCGTAATGTTGCAGTGCAGGAGAAGGACAATACCCCTGGCGGTGGTAGGGTGCAATAAAAATATTGGGGGTGCGTCCCTAAATTAATTTAATTGTTTCATCGTATTAAATATATAGGGACATATTTAAACCCGCATGAATAAAGGCTTTGCGGGGAGGAGTGAAAAAGGCGGATATCGACTTTGCACTGCAAGTGTGCAAATATCAGAAATACGTCCCCATTAAAAAGGACGTTCTCGGCATCGGTTCCCGTGGAATCCGTGGCAATAATCCATCAGATCGAGCAGGCTTCTTCGTTGAGGGGCGGCCACGGCGGCCTGCCGCCGGCCCGCGATCCGAGGGGCCGGATGTGGAGTGGGCGCCGAAAAGCAAACGCGCCGCGCGGCATGGCCGGCGGCGCGTCAATAATGGGGATGGATTAGTGTGAGGATCCGGAAACCGGCGTCACAGGCGTGGGCGTCGCTTCGGAAGCGTCCCCTGCTGTCGCGGGCGTGGCCGGTTTCTTGCGCGGACGTCCGCGCTGTCCTGGCGCGACCCGGCGGCTGGCGGTGTGGGCCAGGCTGGCGATGAAGCTGGGGCCGCCCAGCGCCCACTGGCCGGATACCGCCTGATCGATGCGCTGGGATTCCTCGCGCGACAGGCCGTCCTGCAGGCGCTTGCGGTAGTTGGCCTGGCGGTCGAACGGCGTATTGCCGCAGGCCCAGTAATCGGCGTGGTCCGACTGCCATTGCGCGGGCGGCGCGCTGGTGTTGCCGGTATGGCTGCTGGCCGAGGACCAGGGCCAGGAATCGGGATCCTGCGACGCGCCGCTGCGCACCGGATAGGTTTCCAGCCAGACCTGCGAGGGCAGGACCCAGGCGCCGGGCTCGAGCAGCGCGGAGCGGTAGCGGCCCGCGAAGACGCGGCCGCCGCGCAAGCGCGCCGCGAGGTTGCGGCCCAGCGTCTGCATCAGGCGCGGCAGGCCTTCCTCGTCGGCGGGCGTGGCCAGCAGCAGGATGCGGTCGTTGGCGAGCAGCCAGGCGTGCACCGACACCCGGTGGCGTTGGGCGGACTCGCCCAGCCAGGTGGCCAGTTGATTGAGGATATCGGCCGGCGCGGGTTGCGACGGCGCCGCCAGGGGCTGGATGAAATTGGCTTGCACCAATTGGGGCAGCCCGGGGGCGTACAGGCGGGGCAGACGTGCCATAGTGTCAGCGCTTGCGCATCCGGAAGAACGGGATGTCTTCTCTCACGTATATAAATAGTGCCACGGTGGCCGCCGGTCAAGCCCCCTGATCACAAACTGGGCACGGAAGCCGGATTTTTTTTCAATGGCTCGTACCCAGCCGCGTCGCCCGTTCCGGGCGGCAAGCCCGCGTGGACGGGCGCTGCATGGGGACAAACCAGATGCCGGTCGTCCGTGAGGCGCAGGTTAACATTTGGCGACGGAACGTCGTACCGTGGATATACCCTAATCCCAAAGGATGTCCACGCCGCGATCCGGCCCGTCCGCCACCCTTCCCCGGCCCGCAAGTCAGGGCGCATCTTTCAACCCGCATCCGGAGGACTCCCGCATGGCCGCGGCCTTGGAACTCATTTCCCAGCATCGCTGCTTCGGCGGCTCGCAGCGCTATTACCGCCACGACTCGGCGGAAATCGGCCTGCCGATGCGTTTTTCCGTCTTCGTGCCGCCGCAGGCCGAACAAGGCCCGGTGCCGGTGTTGTTCTACCTGGCCGGGCTGACCTGCACCGAGGAAACCTTCATGATCAAGGCTGGCGCGCAGCGCGTCGCCGCCGAACTGGGCGTGATGCTGGTGGCGCCGGACACCAGTCCGCGCGGCGCCAACGTGCCGGGCGAGGACGAGAGCTGGGACCTGGGCACCGGCGCGGGCTTCTATCTGGACGCCACCGCGCCCGCCTGGAGCCGCCACTACCGCATGGACAGCTACGTCACCCGCGAGCTGCACGCCATCGCCACGGGCGGCGAGCTGCCCGGCGACGCCGCGCGCGCCGGCATCTTCGGTCATTCCATGGGCGGCCATGGCGCGCTGGTGCTGGCCCTGCGCAACCCGGGCAAGTACCGCTCGGTCTCGGCTTTCGCGCCGATCGCCGCGCCCAGCCGCTGCCCCTGGGGCAAGAAGGCGTTCGGCGCCTATCTGGGCGACGATGTCCAGGCCTGGGCCGCCTATGACGCGTCGGCGCTGATGGCGCGGCTGCGCCAGCCCTTCCCTGGCGGCATCCTGGTCGACCAGGGCCAGGCCGACCAGTTCCTGGCCGAACAGTTGTATCCCGAGGTGTTCGAGGCCGCTTGCGCCCAGGCCGGCCAGCCGCTGACGCTGCGCCGTCACGAGGGCTACGACCACGGCTATTACTTCATCTCGACCTTCATCGAGGATCACATCCGGTTTCACGTCGAGCAGCTTGGAAAACCGGCGGCCTGAAACCCCGCTTCTATACTGGTCGGCCTGCCGCCGCAGGCCGGCGCCGCGCCCGGCACGCGGCGTTCTTGCCCTGATGAGGAACGCCTGATTTGATCAACGGTTTCGCTCCCTTCGCCTGGATCCTGCTGGGCGCCGTCGTGGTCCTGTTGCCGGGCCTGTTCATGCTGCTGGGCCGGGGCGGCCCGAAAGATGAGCGCGGCCGCCGCCTCTTCCAGTTCCGGCCGGTACGACGCCTGTTCGGGCTGATGCTGGTGGCGCTGGGCTGCGTGTCGGGCCTGTTGGCGCTGTCGCTGGTGCAGTTCTTTCGCCTGACCACGGACGCGCCGGTCGCGCGCCTCGAGGTCCGCCAGCAGGGCGACGGCCAGTTCCAGGTGCGCGCCAGCGCGCCGGGCATCGGCGAGAAGCAATATGTACTGTATGGCGACCAGTGGCAGATCGACGCCCGCGTGGTGCGCTGGAAGCTGCCCGCCCTGATGGCGGGCGTGCCGCCGTTGTACCGGTTGGAACGGCTGTCCGGCCGCTATGGCGATGCCGCGCGCGAAGCCGCCGCCACGCGCTCGGTCCATTCGCTGGACGACTGGCCGGCGCCCGACCTCGGCTCGCTGAAGAAGAGCTTCCCGAACTGGTTTCCGTTCGTCGACGTGCAGTTCGGCAGCGGCGCCTACATGCCCCTGTTCGACGGGGCCCGCTACCAGGTCTTCCTGGATCCCCGGGGCGCGCTGTTCGCCCGCCCGGACGGACAGGCCACGGAGGAAGGGCTCAAGCGCCTGGGCTGGTGAGGCCGGGCCCGTCCCGGCCGTCGCCGGCGGGCGGGGCCTTCCGCGACGTGCGCCAGTGAAAATAAATGGGGCCACGTCATCAGGAGCGAAACTTTGACGCGCCGCAATAGTCGAATTAGCACTCCCATAACCAGAGTGCTAAGATCGAATCCATGTCGCTTTCCCTGAGCTTTCCGGAGACCTCCGCCATGAAGCAACCCAGTACCTCGTTGGCCGCTTCCGGCAACGCCCTGGCGTTGGCCATCGCCAATCCGGGCGCGCTGGGCACGATCGACGCGTACATTTCGGCCGTGAACCGCCTGCCGGTGCTGTCGGCCGAGCGCGAAACCGAGCTGGGCCGCCGCCTGCGCGACCAGGAAGACTTGTCCGCCGCCCGTGAGCTGGTGCTGTCGCACCTGCGTCTGGTGGTATCCGTGGCGCGCCAGTATCTCGGCTACGGCCTGCCGCATGCCGACCTGATCCAGGAAGGCAACGTCGGCCTGATGAAGGCCGTCAAGCGCTTCGACCCCGAGCGCGGCGTGCGCCTGGTGTCCTTCGCCGTGCACTGGATCAAGGCCGAGATCCACGAATACATCATCCGCAACTGGCGCCTGGTCAAGGTTGCCACCACCAAGGCGCAGCGCAAGCTGTTCTTCAACCTGCGCAGCATGCGCCCGGACGGCCAGACGCTGGATCCGGAACAGGTCGACCACATCGCGCAGGAACTGAACGTCCGCCGCGAAGACGTCAGCGAAATGGAAGTGCGCATGTCCGGCCGCGACATGTCGCTCGAGAACCAGGACGATGACGATGACAGCTACGCGCCCATCGCCTATCTGTCCGACGAAGGCCGCCAGGAGCCGACCCGCGTGCTGGAACGCGCCGCGCGCGACCACCTGCAGAGCGCCGGTCTGAATGGCGCGCTCGAGGCGCTGGATCCGCGCTCGCGCCGCATTGTCGAGGCGCGCTGGCTGCAGGACGACGGCGGCGCCACGCTGCATGAGCTGGCGCAGGAGTTCGGCGTGTCGGCTGAGCGTATCCGCCAGATCGAGGCCGCCGCGCTGAAGAAGATGCGGGGCACGCTGGCTGCCTGACGCCGCAATGCCAGACAAGCCCGGGGCCGCGCAAGCGGCCCTTTGCTTTTGCGGCAAGCCGATAGCGATTCGTCGCGGGCCTGCGTCCAGGATCTATGGTCATCGTTGCATCAATAAATTGATACAACTTCGCTAAGGAATTTCACCAGATTGCAGAAACTTAATCGGGTGGGCCGCGCCTAACTTCATGTAGACCGCGAACTCCGGTTAGCAGTCTTGTCATCCGTCTCGGCTTCTCCTCTTTCCCCTCCCCTATGAGACGGATGCTTGCGGGGCACCTGTATATACCGGTGCCCCGATTTTTTTTGCGCGCGCGATTCGCAGCCGCGCATGGATCGCACCCGGCTGGTGCGTCATGGGCGGCGGTCGGCGTCCTTCAGGCGACCCGCGCAACCTCGGCGGCATTCACGGTTTGCGGTTCCTGCACCCGCCGCACGCCGGTCGCCAGCGAGCCATCCTTGTACAGCTTGATCCATCGATAGCCCGGCGCCTTGCCGTCGACCACGTGCCGGCCGTCGCGCACGCTGAACTGGAAGCAGGTCGATGGCGTGGCCAGGATGCGCAGATTGTGCCGGCGGCGGTCGAACTCGTGATGCACATGGCCCCACAGCAGCACGCGCGCCTGCGGCCAGCGCGCCAGCAGCTGGAACAGGCGTTGCGGGTTGTCGATCATCATGGTGTCGTGCCAGTGCGTGATCGGCATGGCGTTGTGATGCGTGGCGACCAGCGCGGGTCGTTCCGGCGCCTCGGCCAGCGCGCTTTCCAGCAGGTCGAGCTGGCTGTCGGGCAGGTGTCCGCCGTTGGAGCCGGGCACGGTGGTGTCCAGGCAGATGACGCGCCACGCGCCCACATCGGTCACCGGCTCGCTCCAGGCGGGCAGCGCGCGGCGCAGCGTGTCGGGCGCGTCGTGGTTGCCGGGCAGGCAGCGGATGCGGGCGCCGGCCAGCGCCGGGCTGGCCTGCAGCATGCCGGCCAGGCGCTGATAGGCCGCCATTTCGCCGTCCTGCGACAGGTCGCCCGTGGCCAGGACCAGGTCGGGACGCTTGTGGTCGGCCTCGATCTGGCCGAGCACCGCGCGCAGGCTGGCGTCGGTGTTCACGCCGAGCATGGAGGTCTCGGCCTCGCCGAACAGATGGCAGTCGGTAAGCTGGACAAGCAAGGCGGGCGCGCCGTCGCGCGGCGCTTGGGACTGAGTGCGGACCAAGGGCCGCTCCTGCGTAGTTGGCACGGCTCTACATTATCCAAAAACCGGCGCCCGCGCGCGCGATGGCGCTGCCTCCGGACCGCTCAATCGTGAGCAAGCGTGAATTGCCTGACGGAACAGCTCGGAAAAACCGCTATTCTTGTCAAACTTCGCACACGCCTCACGATCTGGACGCGGCTTTACATGGATGTCGGTTTTCTCGTATTCGGCCTGGCGGGCCTGCTCACGCTGGTCTGCTTCATGCCGCCGCTGGCCGGTCGCCTCAAGCTGCCCTATTCGGTGCTGCTGGCCATCGTCGGCTGTCTGCTGGGCATCATCATCCACCTGCATGGCTGGGCGCCCAGCTGGATCGGCGATTTCCTGGACTCCCTGGAACGCTTCGAGATCTCGTCCGAGACCTTCCTGATGGTGTTCCTGCCGGTGCTGCTGTTCGAGACCGCGCTGTCCATGAACGTGCGCCGGCTGATGGACGACATCGGCCCCATTCTCATGATGGCCATCGTGGCCGTGGTGGTGTGCACGCTGGTGGTGGGTGTCACGCTCGATGCCATCTCGTCCTACGGGCTGGTGGTCTGCCTGTTGCTGGGCGCCATCGTCGCCACCACCGATCCGGTGGCCGTGGTGGGCATCTTCCGCGAAGTGGGCGCGCCCAAGCGCCTGACCACGCTGGTCGAAGGCGAGAGCCTGTTCAACGACGCCGCGTCCATCGCCTTGTACTCCGTGCTGCTGGCGGTGCTGGGCGGCCATGGCGAACTCAGCGCCAGCGGCGTATTCAATGATTTCGTGGTGCACTTCATCGGCGGCGGCGTGGCCGGCTTCGCCATGGGGCGGCTGGCCTGTTTCCTGTTCGCCTGGCTGCGCGGCTTCCCCACCGCCGAGATCACGCTGACGCTGACGCTGGCCTACCTGTCCTTCTTCATCTCCGAGCACTACCTGAACGTGTCCGGTGTTGTGGCCACGGTGATCGCCGGGCTGGTGGTGGGGTCCACCGGCCGCACCCGCATGTCGCCGACCACCTTCGAATACCTGTCCAGCGCCTGGGAACAGTTTGGCTTCTGGGCCAATTCGCTGATCTTCCTGTTCGCGGCCATGCTGATTCCCAAGCTGATGGCCGCGGCCGACTGGCAGGAACTGGTGTTGGTGGCGGTGCTGTTCGTGGCCACGCTGGCGGCGCGCGCCATCGTGGTGTTCGGCCTGCTGCCGCTATTGGGACTGACGCGGCTGGGCACCAAGGTCAGCCGGCCCTACAAGGTCGTGATGCTGTGGGGCGGACTGCGCGGCGCCGTGTCGCTGGCGCTGGCGCTGGCCGTGACCGAGCAGACCGGCGTGCCCGAAGAGGCTCGCCAGTTCATCGCCGTGGCCACCACGGCCTTCGTGCTGATCACCCTGTTCGTCAATGGCATCAGCCTGCGCCCGCTGATCCGCATGCTGGGGCTGAACCAGCTGTCGCCCGTGGAGCGCACCATCCGCAACCAGGCGCTGGCCGTGGCGCTGGAAGACCTGCAGGGCAAGACCGACGATCTGGCCAAGACCGAGCACATCGGCAGCGAGGTGCGTGATCGCATCCGCGCCGTGTTCGACGCCAGCCTGGCCAGCGTGCACGACGGCCAGGTGGGCCAGATGAGCGACGAGCAGCGCGTGGCCGTCGGCCTGGCGATCGTGGCGCAGCGCGAAGAGGAAATGTTCTTCGACATCCTGAAGGCGCAGATCGTGGATTGGCGCATGGCCGAATCGCTGCTGGCGCGGGCCGAGCGGCTGGAGGACGCCATCCGCCTTGGCGGCGTGGAGGGCTTCGAGAAGGCCATCGCGGCCGATGTGCGCTATTCGACCGGCTTCCGGCTGGCCCTGCGCGTGCACTATCTGTTCGGTTTCCAGGGCTGGCTGGCGCATGAGCTGGGGCAGCGTTTCGCCAACCTGATGAGCAAGCGTTCCGTGGCACAGCGCCTGATCCTGTTCACCCGCGAGCAGATCACGCCGCTGCTGGGCGAAGAGGCCACGCTGCGCATCGTGTCGCTGCACCAGCGCAGGCTGGACCTGATCGAGAACGCCATGCAGGCGCTGAACCTGCAATATCCCCAGTATGCGCAATGGCTGCAGGAAAGCTACCTGGGCCGCGTGGCCCGCGAGCTCGAGCGCATCCGCTACCGCGACATGCTGGAGCAGTTCCTGATCAGCGGCGAGGTGTACGCCGATCTGATGTCGCAATTGCAGAGCCGCTGGTCGCACATCGACCAGCACCCGCCGCTGGACATCGAGCTGAGCGCGGCCGACCTGATCAAGCGCGTGCCCCTGTTCGAAGGCTTGTCGGCCGATTCGCTGCGCGCCATCAGCAAGCTGCTCAAGCCGAGGCTGGCGCTGCCGGACCAGCGCGTGCTGACCAAGGGCCGCCATGGCGAGGAAATGTGCTTCGTGGCGTCGGGCGCCGTGGCCGTGCACCTGCCGGACAACACCATGATCGAGCTGGGCAGCGGAGAGTTCTTCGGCGAACTCGGCCTGCTGGGCGAGCAGCAGATCGCGCCCGACGTGACCTCGCTGGGCTATTGCAAGCTGCTGATGCTGTCCTCGCGCGATTTCCATGCGCTGCTGGCGCGCGATGAACACCTGCGCGAGCGCATCCAGGTCGTGGCCAAGCAGCGCTTGCGCGCGATCGAGGTGTGGAAGCAGTTCTCGCAGGCCTCGCAGGTCGCGGCGGCGACGCCCGTGGCCGCGCCTGCGCCGGCGCCCAGCGCGGCGGCCGCCGCCGAAGCCGCCGAGGCGGCGGGCGAGGAGCGGCGCGAGGAAGAGGCGGCGAAAGCCGCGCCGAAGGATGAGGCAAAGGACGTGACAACCAGGGATGCGCACGCGCTCGGAAGCGAGGCTGTCGTGGTCCGGCAGGTCGATGGCGCGCAAGACGCGCGGCAGGCCACCGACCGGTCCGCACAGAGCGGAGCGACGCCGGGCGAACCCGGCCTGCAATCACGCTGAGTCAGCGCCGGCCCCGGCGTCAGTCCCGGCTCAGGCCGGGATTTCCCCGGCCGCCTGGCGGCGCAGGATGTCCTCGGCGATGACCAGCGCCGCTTCCAGCGTGAACTCGCCTTCGGCCAGCAGGCGCACCGCCTCGGCCACCTCGATGGCACGGATTTCCATGACTTCGCCGTCGCGGTTGGCGGGGCTGGCGTCGGCCGCCAGTACACAGGTGCTGGTCAGCACGTCCTCGACCTGGTAGCCCTCGGGCAGGCGGCGGTGGATGCGCAGGATGGTGCGCAGCGGCGTGCGGTGGGCCAGGTCCGGCTCGTCCAGGCCGGCTTCCTCGCCGCACTCGCGCACCAGCGCGGTTTCCAGGTCTTCGCCGCTGCCGGCCAGTCCGCCGACCAGGGTGTCCCACATACCGGGATCTGTTGACTTGCTCAGTGCGCGGCGCGCCACCCACAGCCGGCCATCGGGCGTCCAGGCGTTCAGGTGCACGGCCTTGGTCGGCAGGCCGAAGGGCCGCAGCGCGGTGCGCTCCATCACGCCCAGCTTGTCGTCGCCGACGACCACGTCCAGCAGTTCGTCGCGCCAGCCGCGCAGGCAGTTGGCATCGCGCAACAGTATCGCGGCCCGTTCCAGCACCGCGTCCAGCTCGGGGCCGGGGGCCATGCCTTCGCCGATCCGCACGCTGTTGTGGTCCGTTTCGATGTGGTCGGCGCCTTGCAGCGCGTCGGCCGCGGCGTGCGTGGCCCAGCCGCAGCGGCGCCCCGCTATATACAAGGCATGCGCCCCTTCGGGCGGGAGTTCCTGCGCGCGGGCGCGCAGCGCGGCATACAGGTCGGGCAACTGCTTGTGCATCTCGGGACCGTCTTGGATGAAGGTGCGGCTGATTTTATGCCACCGGCCCGCGCGGCCTCGCGGCGAGGCCATGGGGGCGGGTCCAACGAAATCAAGGGGATTAAATTACATCTGTTTGCGCGTCCGCTATAATCCGCCAGTTTCTTTATGATTCGAGTGGGAACGCGGGGCCGCAGCATCTCTCCCTGCCGATCCTTGCCATCTAATAATCGCGCGTAGTCCTGTTGCAGTGACATTCGTGCCACGAGGCGACAGCGGCCCTTGCGCCGTGTTTCGAGGTAAGCATGAAGAAGTGGAGAGGGATACTGGGGGCTTGTGCCATGCTGATTGGCGGCATGGCGGGTGCTCAGGTGCAAGACATGCCCGGCGGCCCGAAGGTCAATCAGCTGAACCTGCACGAAGGCGTGACTCAGATCGCGCGCGATGTCATGTGGCTGCACTGGATGCTGCTCACGATCTGTATCGTGATCTTCATCGGCGTCTTCGGAGTGATGTTCTACTCCATCTGGGCGCACCGCAAATCCCGCGGCCACAAGGCCGCCACCTTCCACGAGCACCTCGGCGTGGAAGTCGCCTGGACCGTCATTCCCTTCATCATCGTCATTGCGATGGCCCTGCCGGCCACCAAGACGGTGGTCGCCATGAAAGACACGTCCAGCGCCGACCTGACCGTCAAGGTCACCGGCTATCAATGGAAGTGGGGCTACGAGTACCTCGACGGCTCCGCCGCCGGCGTCAAGTTCCTCTCCACGCTGTCGACGCCGCGCGCCCAGATCGAGAACCGCGAGCCCAAGGGCCAGTTCTACCTGATGGAAGTGGACAACCACATGGTTGTGCCCGTCGACAAGAAGGTCCGCGTCGTGCTGACCGCCGCCGACGTGATCCACTCCTGGATGATCCCCGACTTCGGCGTCAAGCAGGACGCCATCCCGGGCTTCCTGCGCGACGCCTGGTTCCGCGCCGAACAGCCCGGCATCTACCGTGGCCAGTGCGCCGAGCTGTGCGGCAAGGACCACGCCTTCATGCCCATCGTCGTGGAAGTCCTGGCGCAGGCGGACTACGATAAGTGGGTTGAAGACCAGAAAAAGAGGATGGCGGCCTCGGCCGACGATCCCAACAAGGAGTGGACGGAAGCCGAACTGGTTGCCCGCGGCGAAAAGGTTTTCGCCGCCAATTGCGTGGCCTGTCACCAGGCCAACGGCAAGGGCATCCCGGGCAGCTTCCCCGCGCTCGACGGAGACAAGGTTGTGCTGGGCCCCAAGGCGGCCCAGATCAACACCGTGCTGAAGGGCAAGCCGGGCACCGCCATGGCGGCGTTCGGCGGCCAGCTCAACGATGTCGAAATCGCAGCGGTCATCAGCTATACGCGCCATGCCTGGAGCAACGCCGGCAAGGGGCAGGACCCGACGGTTCAACCGAAGGACGTGACGGCCGGGCGCTGATGCGCGCGCCGTCGCTGTTTCCCTCGCGGTCAGAACCGCTTTCCGTTTAGTCGAGATACCCTGACGTCCCCGCCTGGCGGGGGCGGCACTCAGCAGGAAGGAGTCCATCATGAGCAGCGTCACTGTAGACCACGTGTCCCCGGGCCACGGTCACGATGACCACCACCACGCCATGCCGACGGGCTGGCGGCGCTGGCTTTTCGCCACGAACCACAAAGACATCGGGACGATGTACCTCATCTTCTCGTTCTTCATGTTGCTGGAGGGCGGGACGCTGGCCCTGCTGCTGCGCACCGAGCTGTTCGAGCCGGGCCTGCAGTTCTTCCGGCCTGAACTGTTCAACCAGTTCACCACCATGCACGGCCTCATCATGGTGTTCGGCGCCATCATGCCGGCCTTCGTGGGCTTCGCGAACTGGATGATCCCCATGCAGATCGGCGCCTCGGACATGGCGTTCGCCCGCATGAACAACTTCAGCTTCTGGCTGCTGCCCGTGGCCGCCATCATGCTGACGGCCTCGTTCTTCGTGCCGGGCGGCGCCACCGCCGCCGGCTGGACGCTGTACGCTCCGCTGTCGCTGCAGATGGGCCCGGGCATGGACCTGGCCATCTTCGCCATGCACATCATGGGCGCGTCCTCCATCATGGGCGCGATCAACATCATCGTCACCGTGCTGAACATGCGCGCGCCCGGCATGACGCTGATGAAGATGCCGCTGTTCTGCTGGACCTGGCTGATCACCGCCTTCCTGCTGCTGGCCGTGATGCCGGTGCTGGCCGCCGCCATCACCATGGTGCTGACCGACCGCCACTTCGGCACCGGCTTCTTCAACGCCGCCGCCGGCGGCGACCCGGTGCTGTACCAGCACGTGTTCTGGTTCTTCGGGCACCCCGAGGTCTACATCATGATCCTGCCGGGCTTTGGCATCGTGTCCGCCATCGTGCCCGCCTTCGCCCGCAAGAAGCTGTTCGGCTACGCCTCGATGGTGTACGCGACCGCCGCCATCGCCGTGCTGTCGTTCATCGTCTGGGCGCACCACATGTTCACCACCGGCATGCCGGTGACGGGCCAGTTGTACTTCATGTACGCCACCATGCTGATCTCGATCCCGACCGGCGTGAAGGTGTTCAACTGGGTCGCCACCATGTGGCGCGGCTCGATGACCTTCGAGACGCCGATGCTGTTCTCGATCGGCTTCATCTTCGTGTTCACCATGGGCGGTTTCACCGGCCTGATCCTGTCGGTGGCGCCCATCGACATCCAGGTGCACGATACCTATTACGTGGTGGCGCACTTCCACTACGTGCTGGTGGCGGGTTCGCTGTTCGCCCTGTTCGCCGGCGCCTACTACTGGCTGCCCAAGTGGTCGGGCCGCATGTACAGCGAAAAGCTGGGCAAGCTGCACTTCTGGTCGACGCTGATCTCGTTCAACGTCACGTTCTTCCCGATGCACTTCCTGGGCCTGGCCGGCATGCCGCGCCGCTATGCCGATTACGCCGCGCAGTTCACGACCTTCCACCAGATCGCCACCATCGGCGCGTTCTGGTTCGGCCTGTCGCAGCTGATCTTCCTGTGGACGGTGATCCGCTGCTATCGCGGCCGCGGCGAGCCCGCGCCCGCCAGCCCCTGGGAAGGCGCCGAAGGCCTGGAATGGACGGTGCCGTCGCCGGCCCCCTTCCACACCTTTGAAACCCCGCCCGAAGTGAAGTAAGCCGCAACGTTTTCAGGTAGCAGAGCCATGACTCCAGAGCAGCGCCGTCGCAACCGGATCGCAGGACTGATATTGGTGGTGTTCGTCGCCGCCGTGTTCGCGTGGACCCTGTTGCGCGGCTCGTCGCTGCTCACGGGCGTGGCGCTGCGCTAGGCGGTCCCATGAGCGACGACCTGCGCGACGCCTCCCAACGCAAGCTGAGCTTTCTGCAGACGCTGAAAGCCGTGGGCTGGGGATTGTTCGGCGTGCGCAAGGGCGCGGGCTACCAGGAAGACAGCGCCAGGCTCAACCCGGTACACGTGATCGTGGCCGGGCTGCTGGCCGGAGCGGTATTCGTGGGCGTACTGATATTGATCGTGCGTTGGGCGGTGTCCAGCCTGACCTGACGGCCACGATTCCTGAAGCAATTCGAACCATCTGATCTGTACCAGGGAGAAAACCATGAGTGCAAGCCACTCGGTTCACAAAGAGGCACCCTACTACTACGTGCCCGCAGATTCGGGTCACCCCGTGCGCACGGCCGCCGCGCTGCTGCTCATGGGCCTGGGCGCCGCCGCCTGGATCAATTCCGTCAGCTGGGGCAAGTGGCTGGTGCTGGCGGGCTTCCTGTCCCTGATCGTGATCCTGTACTACTGGTTCGGCGACGCCATCCGCGAGTCCGAGGCCGGCCTGAACAGCAAGCGCATCGACAATTCCTACCGCTGGGGGATGAGCTGGTTCATCTTCTCGGAGGTCATGTTCTTCGCCGGCTTCTTCGGCGCGCTGTGGTACGTGCGCACGATCACCACGCCCTGGCTCGGCGACCTGGATCACAAGCTGATGCTGTGGCCGGACTTCCAGGCGGTCTGGCCGAATTTCGGCCCGGCGGGCGTGGTCGAGCACTTCCAGACCGTCGGCCCGTTCTGGCTGCCCACGATCAACACCGCGCTGCTGCTGAGCTCGGGCGTGACGCTGACCATCGCTCACCACGCGCTGCGTGAAAACCATCGCGGCAAGACCATCTTCTGGCTGCTGGCCACCGTGGTGCTGGGCTTCATCTTCGTGGCTTGCCAGGCGGCGGAATACCATCACGCCTATACCGAGCTGAACCTGAAGTTCAACTCGGGCGCCTACGGCTCGCTGTTCTACATGCTGACGGGCTTTCACGGCTTCCACGTGCTGCTGGGCGCCACCATGCTGACCGTGATCCTGATCCGCCTGATCCGCGGCCACTTCACGGCCGACCATCACTTCGGCTTCGAGGGCGCCGCCTGGTACTGGCACTTCGTCGACGTGGTGTGGCTGGGCCTGTACCTGTTCGTCTACTGGATGTGATCGCCGCGCGCGGGCTTCGGCCCGCGGCCGCGTGCATTCAACGGCAAGGGCCCGGCCAGTCTGGCCGGGCCCTTGCGCTTTCAGGGTCGGGGGCCGGCGCGGGAACTCCCGCCGGCGGCGCCTATCTGATCCCCGTGCTTTCGATCCAGCCCATGTGATGGGCGAACAGCACGAACAGGAACAGCGCGACGGACAGCCCGATGCGCACGGTGAGCGCATTGACGGTGCGGTTGGTGGTACCTTTGTCCCGCATCAGATAGACCAGGGCGGACGCCAGGCTGGCGAGGATGCCGATAAAGGCCAGCACCACGAAAACACGCATTTGGGTCTCCGGACAAATCAGATTCAATCACGAACACATGGCTCGACCGCATTCCACCCGCTACACGGTAGCCGCCTTGCTGCTGCTGGGCATTTCCGTGGTCATACTCGTATCGCTGGGGCAGTGGCAACTGCGCCGGGCCGACGAGCGACGCGCCATTCTGGCCGCGATCGAGGCAGGCCGCAAGCAGGCCCCGCTACCCTTGAGCGCCGCGACGCCGGCGGCCGAGATGGCGCCGTGGCGCGTGGCCGAGGCCAGCGGCCAGTGGCTGCCGCAGTTCAGTGTACTGCTGGACAACCGCAACCTGGACGGCAAGCCCGGCTACTGGCTGGCCACGCCCTTGCTGCTGGATGGTGGCACGCGCCAGGCCCTGCTGGTGCTGCGCGGCTGGATCCCGCGCGTGATGCAGGGCCAGCCCGAGGTGCCGGCGACGCCGCCGGGCGCACAGGCCGTGCACGGCGAGCTGTCCGCGCGCGTGCCGCGCCTGTTCGAGCTGTGGTCGCTGGGCGGCGATGGGAAGTCCGGCCTGCCGGCGGCGCTGCCGGCGCTGGGCGGCGTCGTGCCGCAGGTGCAGAACCTGGAGCTGGACGCCTACGCGCAGGCTACCGGACTCAAGCTGCTGCCCACGGTGCTGAGCCAGTTCGGCGACGGCCGCGACGACGACGGCCTGGTGCACGACTGGCCGCAGCCTTCGGTCGACTTCCAGAAAAACACCTTCTACGCCGTGCAATGGTTTTCCTTCGCGCTGTTCGCGGCGATCGCCTGGCTGGTGGTGATGGCGGGCGCGCTCAAGCGCATGCGCCAGCGCCAGCGCGAGCAGGCCGGCCCCGGGGGCTGAGCCGCCGCGCGGATACCGCAAGCCCGCAGCATCGACGTCTTGAATTCCCGCAACACCGCAAGCCCGCAGCAAGGTCCCCGGCGCACCGCGCAACCGCATAACAGGATACATAGTGGCCCGCGAAACTTCCGCTACCTCCGTCCCCGCCGCCCGCAAGCGCTCCAGGCTGCCGCTGGTGCTGGTGTTCCTGTGTACGCTGGCGCCCATCGTGGCGGCCTTCGTCGTCTACTACAACCCGCAATGGTGGCCGGACGAGGCCAGCAACTACGGCACGCTGGTGACGCCGCAGCGTCCCATGCCCGCCGCCGGTGAATTGAAGCTGACCACGCTGGACGGCCAGCCCTTCGACCTGCAGACCCTGAAGGGCAAATGGCTGCTGGTGGCCGCCGATGGCGCGGCCTGCCCGGAAAGCTGCGCCCGCAAGCTCTACATCGCGCGCAACAGCCACGCCAGCCAGGGCAAGAACGTGGACCGGCTGGCCCGGGTCTGGTTCATCACCGACGACGCGCCGGTGCCGGACAAGGTGCTGGAGGCCTACAAGGGCACTATCATGTTGCGCGCCGACCCCGGCCAGCTCGCCCGCTACCTGCTGGCGGGCCAGCAGCAACAGGCCGCGCCTGCGCTGGCCGCGCCCATCTGGATCATCGATCCGCTGGGCAACCTGATGATGCAGTACCCGGCCGACGCCGACGGCGTGAAGGTGCGCAAGGACGTCAGCAAGCTGGTCTACAACTCGCGGGTCGGCTGACCGGATTTTTCTACATGGATATGGATCGCATCAAGGCTCGCTACCGCAAGCTGGTTTTCTTCACCTGGTTCCTGACGCTGGACCTGATCATGTTCGGCGCCTTCGTGCGCCTGACCGATTCCGGGCTGGGTTGTCCGGACTGGCCGGGCTGCTATGGCAAGGCCACGCCGCTGGGCGCGATGGGCGACATCCACGAGGCCACGCAGGCCATGCCCTTCGGGCCGGTCACGCTGTCCAAGGCCTGGATCGAGATGATCCACCGCTACGTCGGCGCCATCCTGGGCATGCTGATCATCGCCATCGTGGTCATGGCCTGGCGCTACCGTCGCCAGCTGGGCCGTTCGCCCACGCTGGCCATCGTCACGCTGGTGGCAGTCTGCGTGCAGGGCGCCTTCGGCGCCTGGACCGTGACTCACAAGCTGATGCCCGCCGTGGTCACGGCGCACCTGGTGTTCGGCCTGTCGGTGCTGGCGCTGATGACCTGGCTGTCGGCGCGCGAGCGTCCGCACCTGGCCCTGTCCGCCGCTGCCGCGCGCTGGAAGCCCTGGGTCGCGGGCGGCTTCGCGCTGCTGCTGGTGCAGGTCACGCTGGGCGGCTGGGTCAGCACCAATTACGCGGCGCTGGCCTGCATGGACTTTCCCATGTGCCATGGCCAGTGGGTGCCCGAGATGGATTTCCACGGCGGCTATTCGGTGATCCGGGGGCTGGGCGAGCTGCCGTCCGGTGAAATGATCTCGCAGCCGGCGCTCACCGCGATCCACTGGGTGCATCGCAATTTCGCCTTCGTGGTGTTCGCCTACCTGGGCGTGCTGGCCTGGCGCCTGCGCGCCGAGGCCGGACTGCGCGGACCGGCCACGCTGATGCTGGCGCTGCTGGGCGCGCAACTGCTGACCGGGCTGACTACCATCTTCTTCCAGTGGCCGCTTTTGATCGCGGTGCTGCACAATGGCGGGGCGGCCGGCCTGACGCTGGCGGCGGTGGTATTGATGGTGCGCCTGTCCACCGCCGGACGGGCGCCCGCGGGGGGCTGCGGCCCCAATTCGGCGCGCGTTTAAAATAGGGGCCATCATGACCAGTCTTGCCGCTCCCCAATCCGGATTGCTCCGCCAGTATCTCGTGCTCACCAAGCCGCGCGTCACGCAGCTTGCGGTGTTCTGCGCCGTCATCGGCATGTTCCTGGCCGCGCCCGGCATTCCGGACATGCAGCGCGTGCTGTTCGGCACGCTGGGCATCTGGCTGCTGGCCGCCGCCGCCTTCGCCATCAACTGCCTGATCGAGCAGGAGGTCGACGCCCGCATGCTGCGCACCGCGAGGCGCGCGACCGCGCGCGGCACCATCTCCGCCTACCAGGTGCTGAGCCTGTCGGGCCTGTTGGGCGGCGCCGGCATGTTCGTGCTGTACCACATGGTCAACCCGCTCACCATGTGGCTGACCTTCGCCACCTTCGTCGGCTACGCCGTCATCTATACCGTCATCCTCAAGCCGCGCACGCCGCAGAACATCGTCATCGGCGGCCTGTCGGGCGCGATGCCGCCCGCGCTGGGCTGGGCCGCCGTGGCGGATTCCGTGCCGGCCGAGGCCTGGGTGCTGGTGCTGATCATCTTCATCTGGACGCCGCCGCATTTCTGGGCGCTGGCGCTGTACCGCAACCACGACTACGCCAAGGCCGGCCTGCCCATGCTGCCGGTCACGCACGGCCAGCAGTTCACGCGCCTGCACATCCTGCTCTACAGCGTGGCGCTGCTGGCCACCACGCTGCTGCCCTACATCATCCTGATGAGCGGCGTGCTCTACCTGACCGCCGCGCTGGTGCTGGGCGGCATGTTCCTGTCCTATGCATGGCGCCTGTATCGCGAATACAGCGACGAACTGGCGCGCAGCATGTTCCGTTTCTCGATCCTGTACCTGGCGCTGCTGTTCGGCGCGCTGCTGGTGGATCACTGGGTCGGCCTGTTGCGCTGACCGTTGCCGGAGGTTGTCCATGTCCGTGTTTTCCGCCACCCGCCGCCTGGCCCTGCGCCTGGGCGCGGCCGCCGCATTCGCCGCCGCGCTGGCCGCCTGCGGTGAAAGCGCGCCCCAGTTCAAGGGCAGCGACATCAGCGGCACCAAACTCGGCCAGGGCATGGAACTGGTGGATTACAACGGCAAGACCCGCAAGCTGTCGGATTTCTCGGGCAAGGTGGTGGTGGCGTTCTTCGGCTTCACGCAATGCCCCGATGTCTGCCCGACCTCGCTGGCCGAGCTGGCCGAGGCCATGAAGAAGCTGGGCGCGGACGCCGACCGCGTGCAGGTGCTGCTGATCACGGTGGATCCGGAGCGCGACACGCCCGATATTCTCAAACAATACGTGACCGCGTTCGACCCGCGCTTCCTGGGCCTGACCGGCACGCCGGACCAGGTGAAGAAGGCGGCGGCCTCGTTCAAGGCCTACTACGCCAAGGCGCCCACCAAGGACGGCGGCTATTCCATGGATCACACGGCCGCGTTCTACCTGCTGGACGGCAAGGGCGAATCGCGCGTGCTGGCCAACAACAACATCGGGGTGGACGCCCTGGTGCACGACATCCAGGCGCTGCTCAAGGGCTGATCAGGCCAGGGCCGGGCGACGGCGGCACGGGTGTCGCCATCCGATCGCCGCGCGCGGCGCCGGCCCGCGCCATTCACGTTCACTTCAGGGCGGCCGCCCAGGTCTCCAGCGCCGCGCGGGCGCGCTCGTCGAGTTCCACGGTGGGGAGCTCGCGGCGATGGGACATGATCATCAGCGCATAGGGCGTGGCCAGCGCCGACGCCTCCGGGCAGAGCCGGTGGTCCTCGCCGGCGGACGGCGTGAGATTGCGCCAATAGTTGATGGCCTGTTCGAGCTGGGGCAAGGTGACGGAATCCATGCCCCTATTGTCCATCAATGGCGGACCCTGTCCAGCAGGCCCGTTCTGCAATGAAGCGTCACCATCGCAATACGCCGATACGGCGCCAGGGTGCTATACCACAGCCGGTTAGTAATTTCGGAGACCTGTGATGAATACTCCCCTCCAGACCGGCGTTGCGCGCCGTGGCCTGCATCCCCTGGTCGCCGCCGCCGCCGTCGCCGTGATCGTCATGTGTACGGTGGGCGTGGCGGCCGTGATGGGCTGGCTGCCCACGCCGTCGGCCAATACCAATCCCAACGCCCTGAGCGCCGAGAGCGCGGCCCTGGCCGGCCCGGAAGGCGGCAACCTGGCGCCCGCGCCCCAGATCCCCGCCCAGCCGCTGGCGCCCGCGCCCGGCCAGCAGCCGGCGGCTCGTCAACCCGCCGCGCCGCGTCCCCAGGCGGCCGCGCCGGCGCAGCCCCGCCCGGCCGCGCCGGTCGTCTGCCAAAGCTGCGGCGTGGTCGAGAGCGTGCGCCAGGTCCAGGCGCCGGTGCGCGACAATAGCGACCATCTGATCGGCACCATCGCCGGCGGCGTCGCGGGCGGCGTGGTCGGCAACCAGTTCGGCGGCGGCAACGGCAAGACCGCGCTGACCGTGCTGGGCGCCGTGGGCGGCGCTTTGGCAGGCCGTGAAGTTGAGCGTAATATCAGACAGCAACAAACCGTGACGCACTACGAGCTGACCGTGCGCATGAGCGACGGCAGCGTCCGTCAATTCCGCAGCGCCCAGCCGTTCGCGTTTGCGTCCGGCGACCGCGTCCGCGTGGAAAACAATCAACTGCTGCCCGGCTGAGCCTGGCGGCCGGTGGCAACCATCTGTTTAGGGGGAAACCAGGTATGAGCGATCAACACGGCAATCCGTTCGTCCTGCCGGGCTTGGGCCAGCATTCCGATCTGTCCGGCAATCCCCTGCTGGCCAGCATGGAGATGATGCGCCAGGCCTGGGCCGGCCTGACCGGGCCGGGCGGGCTGGCCAGCAGCCTGCCGATGGCTCCGCCCATGAACGTCGAGGACCTGGACCGCCGCATCGCCGAACTGCGCTCGGTCGAAAACTGGCTGCGCATGAACCTGTCCATGCTCAGCAGCACCATCCAGGGCATGGAAGTGCAGCGCTCCACCATCAACACGCTGCGCGCCTTCGTCGACAGCGCGGCCAGCATGGACCTGGGCGCCCTGCGCGACAGCGGCGCGGCCTCGCCGCTGGAAGTGGTGCTGGGGCTGAAACCGGCGCCGGGCAAGGCCAAGGCGGCCGCGCCGTCAGGCGACGCGGCCAGGGACGGCGGCAAAGCTCCGGCTCAGGATCCCGCCGGCGACGCTGCCCACGAAGAGGAAGCCGGCAAGGACGCCGCGCCGCCCTTTGCCGGCATGAGCGAACAGATGGGCGCCGCGGCGCAATCGGCGTCCAAGGCCTGGTGGGACCTGCTGCAGCAGCAGTTCGGCCAGATCGCCGCCGCCACCGCCGCGACCATGCCCGCCGCCGCGCCGTCCAGGCCGGAGGCCGAGGCCGCCGCGCCGGCGCCCAAGGCTGCCGCCAAGACCGCGGCCAAATCCACGGCCAAGGCGCCGGGCAAACCGGCCTCGAAGCCCGCCGCCCGCGCCAAGCCCGCCGCTCGCAAGACGGCCCCCAAGACGGAGCCGTCCGCCTAGCGCCGGCTCCTTGACCTCAATCGCAACGCGCAACGGCTCCTCGGGGCCGTTGCGTTTTCCAACACAGTAGACCCCTATGCTCAATGTAGTGATTCTCGCCGCCGGACTGGGCAAGCGCATGCAGTCCGACCTTCCCAAAGTGCTGCACACGCTGGCCGGCAAGCCCATGCTGGCGCACGTGCTGGCCAGCGCGCGCGAACTCGCGCCCGCCCGCATCACCGTGGTGGTCGGCCACGGCGCCGACCGCGTCAAGCAGGCGTTTGGCGGCCAGGAAGGCCTGCACTTCGCGCTGCAGCAGCCGCAGCAGGGCACCGGCCACGCCGTGCAGCAAGCCGTGCCGCTGCTGCTCGAGGGCGACGGCAAGGACGATGTGACGCTGGTGCTGTACGGCGACGTGCCGCTGGTGCAGCCCGACACGCTGCGCCGCCTGCTGGCCGCGCGCGGCGATGGCGCCGCCGTGCTCACCGAGGTGCTGGACGATTCCACCGGCTACGGCCGCATCGTGCGCGACGCCGCCGGCCAGGTCTGCCGCATCGTCGAGCACAAGGACGCCTCCGAGGCCGAGCGCGCCATCAAGGAAGTCAACACCGGCATCCTGGCCGCGCCGACCGCCAGGCTCAAGGACTGGCTGTCCCGTATCGACAACAACAACGCCCAGGGCGAGTACTACCTGACCGACGTGATCGGCCTGGCCGTGACCGACGGCGTGCCGGTGGGCGCGGCCCAGCCGGCGGCTTCCTGGGAAACGCTGGGCGTGAACAGCCGCGTGCAGCAGGCCGAGCTGGAGCGCCGCTGGCAGGCCGAGCAGGCCCGCCGCCAGCTGGAAGCCGGCGTCACGCTGGCCGATCCCGCGCGCTTCGACCTGCGCGGCACGCTGCGCTGCGGCCGCGACGTGTTCATCGACGTGGGCTGCGTGTTCGAAGGCGAGGTCACGTTGGCCGACGGCGTGCGCGTGGGCCCGCATTGCGTGCTGCGCGACGTCAGCGTCGGCGCCGGCACGCAGATCGAGGCCTACAGCCATCTGCAGGACGCCCAGGTGGGCCGCGATGCGCGCGTCGGCCCCTATGCCCGCCTGCGTCCGGGCGCCGAGCTGGGCGATCGCAGCCACGTCGGCAACTTCGTCGAGATCAAGAAGAGCGTGCTGGGCGCCGACAGCAAGGCCAATCACCTGGCCTACATCGGCGACGCCGAGATCGGCGCGCGCGTGAACGTGGGCGCCGGCACCATCACCTGCAACTACGATGGCGTCAACAAGCACCGCACCGTGATCGAGGACGACGCCTTCATCGGCTCGGACACACAGCTGGTCGCGCCGGTGCGCGTGGGCCAGGGCGCCACGCTGGGCGCCGGCACCACGCTGACGCGCGACGCGCCGGCCGGCAAGCTGACGGTCTCGCGCGCCAAGCAGCTCACCGTCGACGGTTGGCAACGCCCGACCAAGAAGTCGTGACCGCCGAGGGGCCGACCGGCACGCCGGGCGCCGCGCCGCAGGACGGCCTGCCGGCGCCCCGGCGCTACTGGGCAGCGGCCACGGTGATGACGGGCATCAGCCTGTCGGTGCTGGATACCACCATCGCCAACGTCGCCCTGCCCACCATCGCGGCCGACCTGCAATCCTCGCCGGCCCAGGCGGTCTGGGTCGTCAACGCCTACAACCTGGCGGTGGTGACCATGCTGCTGCCGCTGTCGGCGCTGGCCGAGCGCATCGGCTTCCGGCGCATGTTCACCTTCGGGCTGGTGCTGTTCACGCTGGCCTCGCTGGGCTGCGCGCTGGCCGGCACGCTCTTGCAGCTGACGCTGGCGCGCGTGTTCCAGGGCGTGGGCGCGGCCACGCTGATGTGCCTGTTCGGCGGCCTGGTGCGCAATATCTATCCGCTCAAGATGCTGGGGCGCGGCATCAGCATCAACGCCACCACCGTGGCGGTGATGTCGGTGCTGGGGCCGACCATCGGCTCGGCCATCCTGTCGGTGGCGCCGTGGCCGTGGATCTTCGCGGTCAACCTGCCCGTCTGCGTGCTGGCCATGCTGGGGCTGCGGCACCTGCCGGAGGTGCCGCGCAACAACGTCGCCTTCGACGGCATCAGCGCGCTGCTCAGCATGGCCACGCTGGGCGTGTTCATCTCGGGCGTGGACATGATGGGCGCGGACCTGCTGCGCGGCATCGGCCTGGTGGCCATCGCCACCGTTCTGGGCATCGTGCTGATGCGCCGCGCCAGCGGCCAGCCCGCGCCGCTGGTGCCGGTGGACCTGCTGCGCATCCGTCCGCTGGCCTATGCCGTGGCCGCGTCCGCCTGCACCTTCGCCGCGCAGATGGCGTCCTACGTGTCGCTGCCCTTCTATTTCCAGCAGGTGCTGGGACGGCCGTACCTGGAAGTCGGCATGCTGATGGGCGCCTGGCCGGTCGGCACGGCGCTGGTCGCGCCGCTGGCGGGCCGGCTGTCCGACCGCTATTCGCCCGCGACCATGAGCGGCATCGGCGCCGCTACCATGGTGGCTGGCATGCTGTGGCTGGCGCTGCTGCCCACGCATGTGTCCAATACGCCCATTCTGGCGGGCATGTTCGTGGCGGGCCTGGGCTTCGGCTTCTTCCAGACGCCGAACAACCGCGCCATGCTGTCGGCCGCGCCGCGCGCGCGCAGCGGCGCCGCCGGCGGCCTGCAGGCCACCACCCGGGTGTTCGGCCAGAGCTTCGGCACCGCCCTGGTCGCCATCGCCTTCAGCCTGAGCGCGGCCCATGGCCCCGGCCTGGCGCTGGTGCTGGGCACGGTCTGCGCCGCGCTGGCGGTGGCGGTGAACGCCATCCGCTTCAACAAGCTGCGGACGCCCTAGCGGCCCTGTCCGCGACGACCTAAGCCCGGGAGCGCGCCGGACCGGCGTCCCGGCCGGCCGCGCTTCTATAATGGCGGCCGGCGCCGGCTTGTCCACCGCGGCGCCGGTTTTCCAATTCTTGAAGGGCGTTCGGGCATGAAGATCACGGTCGTGGGTACCGGTTACGTAGGGTTGGTGTCGGGGGCGTGCCTGGCCGACATGGGCAACGACGTCATGTGCCTGGACGTGGATTCCGCCAAGATCGCGCTGTTGCGCCAGGGCGGCATCCCCATTTACGAGCCCGGCCTGGAAGACCTGGTGCGCCGCAACGTGCAGGCCGGCCGGCTGCATTTCACCGACGACGTGGCGCAGAGCGTGGCCTTCGGCGACGTGCAGTTCATCGCCGTCGGCACCCCGCCGGGCGAGGACGGCTCGGCCGACCTGAAATACGTGCTGGCCGCCGCGCTCAACATCGCGCGCCACATGACCTCGCGCAAGCTCATCGTGGACAAGTCCACCGTGCCCGTCGGCACAGCCGACAAGGTGCGCGCCGTGATCGCCAAGGAGCTGGCCGCGCGCGGCGTGGACCTGCCGTTCACGGTGGCGTCCAATCCGGAATTCCTCAAGGAAGGCGCGGCCATCAACGACTTCATGAGTCCGGACCGGGTCATCGTCGGCGCCGACGACGACTACACCATCGGCGTCATGCGCCGCATCTACGAGCCCTTCCAGCGCACCCACGACCGTCTCATGGTGATGGACGTGCGCTCGGCCGAGCTGACCAAGTATGCCGCCAACGCCATGCTGGCCACGCGCATCTCCTTCATGAACGAGATGGCCAACCTGGCCGAGACGCTGGGCGCCGACGTTGAGCAGGTGCGGCGCGGCATCGGCGCGGATCCGCGCATCGGCTATCACTTCCTCTATCCCGGCGCGGGCTATGGCGGCTCCTGCTTTCCCAAGGACGTGCAGGCGCTGGTCAACACCGCCGCCGAGCACGGCCTGCCCATGCGCGTCATCGAGGCCGCCGAGGCCGCCAACCACGCGCAGAAATTCCGCCTGTCCGAGAAGCTGACGCAGCGCTACGGCGAAGACCTGCGTGGCCGCAAGATCGCGCTGTGGGGCCTGGCCTTCAAGCCCAATACCGACGACATGCGCGAAGCCCCCAGCCTGACCGCCATCGCGGAATTGACCCGTCGCGGCGCCGAAGTGCGCGCCTATGATCCGGTGGCCATGCACGAAGCCGCGCGCGTGCTGGTGGGCCAGCCCGGCGTGACCTTCGCCAAGGACATGTACGACGCGCTGGATGGCGCCGACGCGCTGCTGATCGCCACCGAATGGAAGGTCTTCCGCGCGCCCGACTTCGACCGCGTCAAGGCCCTGCTCAAGACGCCGCTGATCATCGACGGCCGCAACCTCTACACGCCGGCCGACGTGCGCGCCCTGGGCTTCGATTACTCGGGCATCGGCCGCGCATGAAGATCCTGCAGCTGAACTTCGAGAAGGGCTGGCGCGGCGGCGAGCGGCAGACGCTCTACTGCATGCGCGCCTTCCGCAAGGCCGGCCACGAGGTCGAACTGATGTGCCGCCTGGGCGGCCCGCTGGCCGAGCGCGCGCGCCAGGAAGGATTCACCGTCCACGAATGCCGCAACGTGCCCGCGCAGCTGCGTTTCCTGGCCGGCGCCGGCCGCTACGACATCATCCATGCCCAGACGGCCAATACCGTCACCTGGGCCGTGCTGACCAAATGGCTGCACCGCCGGCCGGTGGCCTTCTCGCGCCGCACCTCCTTCGTGGTCAAGCCGAGCGAGGAATGGAAGACCGGCTTCAAGTGGCGCCACGTCGACCTGTTCGTGGCCATCAGCGAGATGGCCGCGAGCGAGCCGCGCCGGCTCGGCATCGAGCCCGCCATCATCCGCAGCGCCGTCGAGCCGCATGCGATCAACGCCGACAACGTCGCCGCGCTGGTCAGCGAGTTCCAGCTGGACGGCCGCAAGGTCATGGCGACTTCGGCCGCGCTGATCCAGGACAAGGACCCGGTCACGCTGGTGCGCGCCGTGGCTGAGCTGGCGCGCACGCGCCGCGACTTCATCTTCCTGCACTTCGGCGCCGGCGGCGGCCAGGAACAGGCCGCCAAGGACGAGGCCCGCAAGCTGGGCATTGAGGACGTCTACCGCTTCGCCGGCTTTCGCAAGGGCGTGGAAGATTTCTACAGCGTGCTGGACGTGTTCGTCATGAGCTCCGAGGAAGAAGCCTTGGGCAGCAGCGTGCTGGACGCCTTCCTGCAGCGCGTGCCGGTGGTGTCCACCGACGCCGGCGGCCTCAAGGAAAGCCTGGCCGACGGCCGAGGCGTGCTCTGCGCCGTGGGCGACCACAAGGCCCTGGCCGCCGGCATGGCGCGCTGCCTGGACGATGTGGCCTTCCGCCAGGAAGTCACCGAGCGCGCCTATGCCTACGTGCGCGATGAGCACGATGTGCAGAAGATGGGGAACCGGTATCTGGCGCAGTTCGAGCGGGTGCTGAGCAGCCGCTAATGGCGCGGCGTTCATGAGCCGCAGGCCCGCCGGTGGCGAGGTCTTACGTGAGCTCGCTCCAGCGAGCTAGTTGTTCTCTGGCGAGTTGGGCGGCTTGCTGCAGATCCGGCAGATGGGGGGCGCGAATATTCTGCCAAGCCATATGCTGGGCTGGTCGTTGCACCATGTGCGTCAAGGCTGCGGCAATGCCGTCCATCTTGGCCATAAGCACGCGGGCAAGCAGGGCGTCCGGGATGGCACTGGCGGGCGCTTCTGATTGCAGGGCGATCCAGTCGAACAGGTCGCGCGCGGTAAGCGCCCAACCACGGAAGAACAGTTTTTTGGCCAGGACCTCGGCAGGTGGTTCCAAGGCAAAACTTGTTTCTGCCGCCGGAGGATTCCATAGCCCGGGCAGATCGGGAAGCAGCGGCGTTGCAACCATAAAGTCGATCTCGCCTTCGGCGAAGCGCAGCTTCACGTGTGCATTGTCTTCGTTGTAACCCGCCAGCTCCGTATCGAACAGATCATTCAGCCGAGGCGAGACATAAGGAAGCCATCCTGGTGAATCGACAAAGAGGTCGATGTCGTCGCTGATGCGGTGATTCAGTGCCAGCATCAACCGGGTGCCACCACCCAACAGGGGTTGAAAGGACTCACCGCCGTGCTTGCGGGTTTGATCCACCAGCTGTTGCGCCCGGGTCTCCAGCACCCTCCACGGACCAGCGGATCGGTGATACAGAATGTCCTGCTTGGAGGTTGGCATCAGAGGACTCCTTTCAGCGCATCTTCCCAGCGCTCGACGCGGGGCAGTCCGTATTCACTGCGAGCCTGTTGGTATAGGGCATCCGCTTCTTCGAGGCGTACTCCGGCCTCGAAACTGGCTCGGCCGATATATTCCGGTTCCATTTCTACAAACATGCTGGCCAGCAGCTCCTTGACCCACGCGTCCGCCTGAACGGGCGACAAGCTGCCCGCGCGCAAGGCAGCCGCGATATCGTCCGGGCTGACCGCAAGCCCATATGGGGCGTTGAGATGAGCGGCGATCATGTCGAGGTAACGGGTGGAACGAGTGTGCATGGGCTGCTCCAGGGCGCTACTCTTGGGCGCCATTCGCCGGGGGCTGTGACTATTATCCTCTGGCAATGCGCAATTGCGTGGTTCAGGAGGGGAAGCCAGTGCCAAGCTGCCATCTCCGCACCGCTAGTCGCGCACCGCGATCCGCGTCTCGAACTTGGCGCGATGCACCGAGAAGAACGTGCGCACGTTGCGCACATTGGCCTGCGCCGTGAAGGCGCGGTGCACCAGCGCGTGGTAGGCCGGCATGTCCCGCACCTGCGCGATCACCACGAAATCCGGACCGGGCGACACCCGGTAGCACTGCAGCACGGCGGGCTCGGCCAGCATGCCTTGCTCGAACGCGTCCAGGCTTTCGGCGGCCTGCACGTCCAGCGTGATCTCGACGATGGCCGTCAGCGTGCTGCCCAGCTTGTCGGCGGCCAGGATCGCCACCTGCCGGTCGATCACGCCGATGTCGACCAGCCGCCGCACCCGCCGCAGGCAGGTCGGGGGCGAGGCGTGCACGCGTTCGGCCAGGTCCTGGTTGGTCAGCGCGCAGTCGATCTGCAGCTGTTCCAGGATGCGGCGGTCCAGATCGTCCAGTTCGGGTAGCGCGGGAGGGGTGTTTTGCGCCATATATTTCACTTTGGCGTATGAAATGAAATATTATTTAATCACAATCCAGTAAGTAAATAAACTTCCAAAAAACTTCACATAAAGAAATCAAATTTCTTTGTGGCGCGCGCACAATGCGTTCCGTACCCGAACCCTTACAGGAGTTTCTCCTATGTGCGGCATTGTTGGCGCCGTCGCCCAGCGCGACATCACCCCGATCCTCGTCGAAGGCCTGAAGCGGCTGGAATACCGCGGCTATGACTCCTGCGGCGTCGCGGTCTACGCCGACGGCCACCTGCGCCGCACGCGCAGCACGCAACGCGTGGCCGAACTGAGCGACCAGATCGCCCAGGACCATGTGACCGGCTTCACCGGCATCGCCCATACCCGCTGGGCCACCCACGGCGTGCCGGCCACGCACAACGCCCACCCGCATTTCTCGCACCTGGGCAATGACGAGCCGCGCATCGCGCTGGTCCACAACGGCATCATCGAGAACCACGACGAACTGCGCGCCGAGCTGCAGGCCGCCGGCTACGTCTTCGAAAGCCAGACCGACACCGAGGTCATCGCCCACCTGGTCAACCACCTGTACGCCGGCGACCTGTTCGAGGCCGTGCAGCAGGCCGTGCGCCGCCTGCATGGCGCCTATGCCATCGCCGTGTTCTGCCGCGATGAACCGCACCGCGTGGTCGGCGCCCGCCAGGGCTCGCCGCTGGTGGTGGGCGTGGGCCAGAACGAGAACTTCCTGGCGTCCGAT
Organism: Achromobacter sp. 1011811831; assembly: GCF_059760905.1. Lineage (NCBI taxonomy): Bacteria > Pseudomonadati > Pseudomonadota > Betaproteobacteria > Burkholderiales > Alcaligenaceae > Achromobacter > Achromobacter sp. 1011811831. The sequence goes on along the minus strand of NZ_JCBANG010000013.1, from coordinate 36,012 downwards.
GCGCTGGCCCTGGCCGGCACCACCGACCAGATCATCTACCTGGAAGACGGCGACGTCGTCGACCTGCAGCTGACCCGCGTCTGGATCGTGGACGCCGAAGGCCGCGCCGCCGATCGCGCCGTGCATACTGTGCACGTGCACACCGGCGCCGCCGAGCTGGGCCCGTACCGCCACTACATGCAGAAGGAAATCTTCGAGCAGCCGCGCGCGGTGGGCGATACCCTGCAGGACATCGAGTCCATCACGCCCGAGCTGTTCGGCGATGACGCCTACAAGATCTTCAAGGACATCGATTCGGTGCTGGTCCTGGCCTGCGGCACCAGCTACTACGCGGGCCTGACCGCCAAGTACTGGATCGAGTCCGTCGCCAAGATCCCGGTGAATGTCGAAATCGCCAGCGAATACCGCTACCGCGACAGCGTGCCGAACCCGCGCGCGCTGGTGGTGACGATCTCGCAGTCCGGCGAAACGGCCGACACGCTGGCCGCGCTCAAGCACGCACGCTCGCTGGGCATGCAGAACACGCTGACCATCTGCAACGTGGCCACCAGCGCCATGGTGCGCGAGTGCAAGCTGTCCTACATCACGCGCGCCGGCGTGGAGATCGGCGTGGCCTCGACCAAGGCCTTCACCACCCAGCTGACCGGCCTGTTCCTGCTGACGCTGGCGCTGGCGCAGGTGCGCGGCAATCTGACCGCCGAGCAGGAAGCCGCGCACATCAAGTCGCTGCGCCACCTGCCCGCCGCCATCGGTTCGGTGCTGGCGCTGGAACCGCAGATCATGGCCTGGGCGGACCGCTTCGCCTCCAAGGAAAACGCGCTGTTCCTGGGTCGCGGCATGCACTATCCGATCGCGCTGGAAGGCGCGCTCAAGCTCAAGGAAATCAGCTACATCCACGCCGAGGCCTACCCGGCCGGCGAACTCAAGCACGGCCCGCTGGCCCTGGTGACCGAGCACATGCCCGTGGTCACCATCGCGCCCAAGGACGGCCTGCTGGAAAAGCTGAAGTCCAACATGCAGGAAGTGCGCGCGCGCGGCGGCGAGCTGTACGTGTTCGCCGACGCCGATAGCAAGATCGTCAGCGCCGAGGGCATGCACGTGATCCGCATGCCCGAGCACTACGGCATGCTGTCGCCGATCCTGCACACGGTGCCGTTGCAACTGCTGTCGTATCACACGGCTTGCGCGCGCGGCACGGACGTGGACAAGCCGCGCAATCTGGCCAAGAGCGTGACGGTGGAGTGAGGCGGAAGCCTGTGGTATTGGTTTTGAACCACACCTCAAAAGTTGGACGCCGATCCAACCTTTGAGGTGTTTTTCCGCCTCGCCAGCGGCTCAGATGGGTTTCAGGCTCAGATGTCGCGCGCGCGGACCCGGATTCGTTCCGGTATCGTCTTGATGTCTTCGAAAGAAAGTTGTGGAAGCCATTCTTCGATCAGTCGAAAGATGGCAGTCGCCTGAGCGGAATCCCGTCTGCGTTTGGCGGCATCGCGCGTTTTTTGCTCGCTTAGCCAGACTTTGAAGAGTCCGAAAGCACGCGGGTCGACGGTAGTCATCGTTGCCATGCCGCCGTTGGTGCTGATCACGATCTGCTCGAATCTGGGAGCGGAGAGAAGCCAGTCCATGTTGTGCACCTTCACCGCCCAGAAGTCCTCCTCGTTGGCCCAAATCTGGCCTGGCTCCGAGTGTTGGTAGCCTTCGTCGCGCTTGATCAAGTCGACCAGGTAGCCCTCGTTGTTCACTAGCGTGAATGGCTTGCCCTCCATTTTCATGAAGGATGGGTCGCCACGCTGAATGACGCCGAGCAAGCCCTTTGGGTCCGGGCTCGCGATTCGCAGCTTTGACCTGCTGTCCCAGAGCAGGTCTAGATCTTGCGTCGCCATGATGGAGTCTGCAAACGTGACACTGGCCGCGCAAGCGTAGGCGTACATCGCATTCGTGCCGATGGTCATGATTTTCCTGGCCAGCCCGGCGTTTTCGATCTGGGCCAACACCTTGGTGACCGGGGGCGGCACATTGCCCAGGCGCAACGCACGATTGATCTTGACCTGTTTCTCGAGTTTCGCGGTAAGGGCATCGAGCAGCTTGCGACACGCCGCTGATCGTTCCGTGTAAAAGCGGAGGATTTCTTCGGTGTGATCGCTTCTGGGCCCGAGGCTTTTCCGCTGGCGTACCCCGTAGTCATATCGAGTGCTGACGAGGTACTCCGTACCGTTCGCGCTTTCCCAATTGAGCCGCCCCTGATACCGCTTTGCTTCTTGGAAAGCCGCCCGGTAGGCAGTGTGAAGCTGCTGAGCGTCAACGATGTGCTTCAGCTTGTCCTCTGGAACCTCGTCGAAGAAAGAGTGAGGCATAAGTATTTGATTTACATGAGGATTGGATGATTCATGAATTTTCCATTGAATTCTTCCAATAGTCAAAGAAAACATGGACTTAGCATCCTATTTCTATGACGCCGTTTTTTATGATGCTGCTTGCCAGGTGTGTAGTCCCGTAGGGGCGTCCGCATGAGGAAACGCATCCACAGACGTTAGGGCTGGGCGCGAACTGTAACGACCCCCGTAGGCGTCGCGAGGATTTGCAACGACGCCATGGCGGCTAGGGGTGGCGTTCGTGCGGGCGCATCTACGGGACAGCGCGCTAGCGCTTGCCAAGCAAAAGAACCGCTGATCCCGTGGCTTGGAAACGCAAGCAGGCCAGGGGGCTTACTGATTTCCGCCGCGTATGGAGCGTAGTGCGAAACGGGCGCTACCGGGCGTCGACCTGCGATCAGGACATCACCATGTCGATCGACAGGAAGGCCTGCGCCTGCGATGCCCGCGCAATGCGGACCCTCAGTACGCCAATTGTCGCGGCCAAATCACCCGGTGCGTCAATATGAGTTTGACTAATAATGTTATGAAGCCAACTCATTTATACAGACTATGAGTCTGGCTAATGGTGTTTTGAAATCATTTCATTTTTATTTGTGCGCAGCGCAGCATAGAATTCGGCCCTGATTCCGAGGATGTCAAGGCTGCCAGGTCAAGAGAATAAAAAATAATACTGGCAGGCATTGTGGCAGCAAGCGGGTTTTATTTCAGGGTTCTGGGCGCCAGATAGCAATGAGCAAAGATTTCACGTTTTCCATCAAGAGTATTAATTTCGATGAGGATTATCGTCCCTCGGATAATACGCGCATCACCACCAATTTCGCCAATCTGGCCAGAGGGACAAGCCGCCAGGAGAACCTGCGCAACACCTTCAGCATGATAAACAATCGTTTCAATGCCCTGGCGCATTGGGACAACCCCAAGGGCGACCGCTATGGCGTCGAACTTGAAATCATCTCCGTCGAGCTGAATATCGATGGGGAAACCAGCGGCAATGCCCTTCCCCTGATCGAGATATTGAAGACCAATATCGTCGACCGCAAGACCGGCGAGCGCATCGACGGCATCGTGGGGAATAATTTCTCCTCCTACGTGCGGGATTATGACTTCAGCGTCCTGCTGCTGGAGCACAACAAGGATCAGGCCAAGTTCAGCACGCCGGAAGATTTCGGCGACCTGCATGGCAATCTTTTCAAGTTCTTCGTGAATTCCAGCACTTACAAGGAATATTTCAAGAAGCCGCCCGTCATCTGCCTGAGTGTTTCCAGCAGCAAGGTCTATCACCGGACCGAAAACCAGCATCCGGTACTGGGCGTTGAATACCTGCAGGATGAATATTCGCTGACCGACGAGTATTTCAAGAAAATGGGCATGAAGGTTCGCTACTTCATGCCGCCGAACAGCGCCGCGCCCCTGGCCTTCTATTTCACGGGCGATCTGCTGGGCGACTACACCAATCTCGAGTTGATCGGCACCATCAGCACGATGGACACCTTCCAGAAGATCTATCGGCCCGAGATCTACAACGCGAATTCCGCGGCGGGGAAATCCTATCAGCCCAGCCTGAAGCACCAGGATTATTCGCTGACCCGCATCGTCTATGACCGAGAGGAACGCAGCCGGCTGGCTGTCGAGCAGGGACGGTTTGTCGAAGAGCACTTCATCAAGCCCTACCAATCGGTTCTTGCGCAGTGGTCCGCCACCGCCCGTTTTGATCAATAAAAAGCTACCAGGTCATTCATCGTGAAAAAACTGCTTCCCACTTCCACCGCCGGCAGCCTGCCCAAACCCTCCTGGCTGGCGCAACCCGAGACGCTCTGGTCGCCCTGGAAACTGCAGGACGAGGGCTTGCTCGAGGGCAAGCAAGACGCGCTGCGCCTGTCCCTGCAGGAACAGCAACACGCGGGCATCGACATCGTCAGCGATGGCGAGCAGACGCGCCAGCACTTCGTGACCACCTTCATCGAGCACCTGGACGGCGTTGATTTCGAGAACCGCAAGACGGTGCGGATCCGCGATCGCTATGACGCCAGCGTGCCGTCGGTCGTCGGCGCCGTGGCGCGTCGCAAGCCGGTCTTCGTCGAGGATGCCAAGTTCCTGCGCCAGCAGACCAGGCAGCCGATCAAATGGGCCCTGCCGGGTCCCATGACCATGATCGATACGCTGTATGACGATCACTACAAGAGCCGCGAAAAGCTGGCTTGGGAATTCGCCAAGATCCTGAACCAGGAAGCCAGGGAGCTGGAAGCGGCAGGCGTCGACATCATCCAGTTCGACGAGCCCGCGTTCAACGTCTTCTTCGACGAGGTGAATGACTGGGGCGTGGCCACGCTGGAACGGGCCATCGAAGGCCTGAAGTGCGAAACGGCCGTCCACATCTGCTATGGCTACGGCATCAAGGCCAACACGGATTGGAAGAAGACGCTGGGCTCCGAATGGCGCCAGTATGAAGAGGCCTTCCCCAAGCTGCAGAAGTCCAGCATCGATATCGTCTCGCTGGAATGCCAGAATTCCCGCGTGCCGATGGATCTCATCGAGCTGATTCGCGGCAAGAAGGTGATGGTCGGGGCCATCGACGTGGCCACCAACACCATCGAAACGCCCGAGGACGTCGCCAATACCCTGCGCAAGGCGCTGCAGTTCGTGGATGCCGACAAGCTCTATCCCTGCACCAACTGCGGCATGGCGCCCCTGCCCCGCGCCGTCGCGCGCGGCAAGCTGAGCGCGCTGAGCGCCGGCGCGGAAATCGTCCGCCAGGAACTCTCGAACTAAGCCTGGGGCGAAGCCCGCCGCCGCATGCGTTTGCGGCGGCAGGCTCGCCGTCGAGCAGTCCCTCGTATTTCGTAGCTACCATGTCACTGCCCAGCACCACCATCGAACCATTGCGCTTTCGCGAAGCGCTCGGACACTACGCGTCCGGCATCACGGTGGTCACATCGCACATCGCGGGCGAGCCGGTGGGTTTCACCTGCCAGTCGTTCTACAGCGTGTCGATGAACCCGCCGCTGGTGTCATTCAGCGTGATGTCCGGTTCGGCCAGCTATCCCAAGATCCGCCAGGCAGGCCGATTCGCGGTCAATATCCTGTCGGACGAGCAGGTCGATATTTCCAATCAGTTCGCCCGTCGCGGCACGGACAAGTGGCACGGCATCGAATGGCGGGAATCGCCGCTGGGCAATCCGCTCATCGCCGGCAGCCTGCACTGGCTGGATTGCGACATCTACGCCGAACACGCCGCCGGCGATCACGTGATCGTCATCGGCGAGGTGAAGGCGCTGAACCTGCAGCAAACCGCCGCCACGCAGCCATTGCTGTATTTCAAAGGGCAGTACCGCAACATCGCCGCGCACTGCGAGGCTTGAGCGTTTGACCGCCGCCGTTCCATCCGTATTGGCGTTGCCAGGTATCGAGCCGTCTTGAGCGCATTGAAGCAGGCGCTGGACGACGGACGCTTTGTCTGCGTGCTGGAGATCATCCCCCAGCAGTCCCCCGCGCGCCTGGCGGCGCTCGGGCAGATCGTGCAACGCGGGCATCTGGCGGGCTGGCCCTTGCTGCCGGCCTACGCCGATCGCGTCGGCGCGCACTCCGATCTGAGTCCGCTCGAAGGTGCGGGCGCGTTGGGCGATCCGGCGGGATCCCTGCTGCATTTTTCAGGCAAGGATCGCGAGCGCGCGGATCTGCTGCGCCAGATGGCGGAGATGAAGGCCCGTGGCCTGAATCAATTGCTGCTGCTCAGTGGGGATCGCCTGCCGGGCCACGATCCAGGCCGGAAGGCCGTGCGCTACCTGGAGTCGGTATCCGCGCTGCAGATCGCTCGCGAGCATGGTCCCGACTGGCTGCTGGGCGCGGCGTTGAACCCGTTCAAGTACCGCGAGGAAGAAGGCGGCGCACAGTATCTGAAGGCGCGGAAGAAGCTGCTGGCGGGCGCGGATTTCCTGACCCTGCAGCTGGGTTTCGACGCCGCCAAGCATGTCGAGGCCCAGGCCTGGATGCGCGCGCAGGGCTGCATGAAACCCATGCTGGCCTGCGTCATGAGCCTGACCGACAAGCGCGCCGCCGCGCTGCAGGCCGTGCCCGGCGTTGTCATCACCGACACCATGCGCGAGTTGTTGGTCAGGGAGCGGGACGTATCCCAGGCCTTTGCGGCCAGACGCAGCATCGAGCGCCTGGCCTTGCAGATAGTGGGCTTGCAGTTGATGGGCTATGCCGGCGCGCATGTGTCCGGGGTGCACACGCTGGACGAACTGCTGTTGCTGGACCAGGCGCTCATCGCGCAACGGGATCGGATTACTTCGCTGGCAGAATGGCTTGAACAATGGCATGCCAGCTGGCGGATGCCGGGGGCGCCGCAGGTATGTTTCACCCCCGATGATGGCGCATGGGAATTGGGACGCTCCGACGTCACCGCCAGCCGCCGGGAACGCCTGCGCTACGCGCTGTTCTCGGCGATGCATCGCCAATTCTTCAGCCGCAGGGGATGGCTCAGCAAGGCCTTAGGCTGGAGCATGACGCGGCCGATCTGGCAGACCGCCGTGGCGGCGCATGCGCTGCATGCCGTCGAACGCATGGTCAAGCGACCGCTGGTCGGCTGCGATACCTGCGGCAGCTGCCGCCTGCAGGAGACGCTTTACGTATGTCCCGAGACCTGTCCCAAGGGCCTGGCGAACGGCCCCTGCGGCGGCACCCGGCTCAATCGTTGCGAATTCGACGACCGGGAGTGCGTGCACAGCGTCAAATACCGGATCGCCAAATCGGCCGATCAATTGCCCGTGCTGGAACAGGCGCTGATTCCTTGCATCGAAGCGGCTGACAGGCACCGCAGCTCCTGGCCCGCATGGTTCACGCAGATGCGCGAGGAGACGCGCGTCCGGCCGTCGGCTCGCGGCTCGCCGGAGTCGCCGCCATAGGGGGATAATGGCGGCTCCCCGACGATCCTCCCGCTGCGCCGCCATCCATGAACGCATCGTCCCGTTTCGCGACCCGTCATTTCGTAGCGCCCCAGGATGCGGCAACGCAGCTGGCGGACCGGCTGCCGCTGCGCATCCTGCTGCCTTACCTGCTGGCCGCCATGTCGCTGGCGCTGGCCTACGGCGCGAGTTTCCTGCTGGCGGATGCGCTGGTCGCGGCCGGCCATGAGGCATCCCGCGCCGGCACCGTCATCGGCATCGGCATCGTGGCGACGCTGGTCGGCTCGGTCTTCGCCGGACGCTGGGCCGAGCGCATGGGCATCCTGCCCTTGATTGCCTGCGCGGCAGGCGCGATGGCCATGGCGATGGCCTGTTTCGCGCTGCTGGACGCCGCAGGCTTGCCGATGGCTTACGCGGGTGGTTTGCTGCTGGGCCTGGGGTGGGCCGTGTTCTACATGCTGGCGCCCATCCTGCTGATCCATTGCCTGAAACCGAAGGCGCGCCTGGAGGCGCTGACCCTGCTGTCGGGATCGCAGATGCTGGGCATGGGGCTGGCCGCGCCGCTCGGTCATTTCCTGGCACGGCAGTCCGGCAGGGTGTCCGCCGCTTTCGCGGCCTATGCCGCGTGCTGTGCGATCGCGGCGGGCGTTGCCTGGCTGCTGCGGCGCAGCCTTGCCCGCCAGCCGCAGCTGGAGCTCAAGACGGTGGCACTGTCGCTGTCCGCCGTGGCCTGCGTGCTGCGCGCGAAGACCGTGCTGCCGGTCGCGCTGATGGGCATCGCCGCCTGCACCTTCGCGGGGCTGTCGACCTTCCAAAGCCTCTATGCGCAATCCCGGGGGCTGAGCGCCGACACGTTCTTCCTGACCTTCACCATCACCACCGTGCTGCTGCGCTTCACGGTCGCCTCGTGGATCGGCAAGCTGCCGCTGGGGCGCCTGGCCCTGTCCCTGTTCGCGATCACGCTGTGCGGCATCCTGCTGCTGGCCGTGAACGCAGGCAGCGCGCCGCTCTATGTCGCCGCCACCATCCTGTTCGCCACGGGGTATGGCCTGACCTATTCCACGCTCAACGCCATGGCGGTCAATCTGGCCGACGGCCTGGGCATCTCCATTCCCGCCGCGTCGCAGGTGTTCACCCTGGGCTATTTCGCCGGCGCCTTCGGATTCCCGTATGTCGCGGGCAGTCTGATCGCGGCCTCGGGCATCGATGCCGCGCTGTGGATGATGCTGGGCCTGGTTGGATGCAATCTTGCCGTGGCCGCTGTCACGCCGGCATTCCGGACCTGTCGGCTGACGCGCGGCCGGCCTTGAGGAGACGGCGCGGCGTTGCCGTCTCCAGGCGTCGCGCGTTTCCCTAACATGTGAATAAGTCCGTGGTCTGACAGCGCCGGCTGTGGCTTCCCGTTCGCGGTATCGCCATCGTCATGGCTACGTCATTCGTCCTGCCTAGACTGCCTAGCTTTTTCAGGTTGCATTCATGAAGCACGGCAGCAAGACCCCATCCCAGACCCCTGTCATCACCGCGCAGCAAAGCGCCGACCTGCCTATCGCGCTCAACACCACGCGGCGCAGCCTGCTGCGCGCCGGCATCGGCGCGACCTTGCTGCCCATCGGCGGGAGTCTGTTGCTGGCGGGCTGCAACAGCAGCAGCGACGATGACGACGATGCGGTCCCGGCCAAGCCGCAACCGCAGCCGCAGCCCGCGCTCGCCTCGACCTTCGCCCTGGCGGTGCTGCCGGACACGCAGTTCTACTCGCGCTACGCCACCGATGCCGAGAACCAGCAGTTCATGCGCAAGTACGGCAGCGAGCCGTTCCAGGCCCAGACCCGCTGGGTGGCGCAGCATGCCGCCGCCTTGAACATCCCGTTCCTGGCGCACCTGGGCGACGTGGTCGACCAGCAGGGCAAGCCGGACCAGTGGAAGGTGGCCAGCGCCGCGATGAAGGTGCTGGAGGATGCCAAGGTGCCCTACTCCATCCTGGCGGGCAACCATGACGTGATCATGGATCGCGACTATGTGGACGAGAGCAGCCAGAAGAACGGGAAGGAAACCGACGAGCTGCGGGACCGGGCGCTCGAACCCTATCTGAAGAACTTCGGCCGCGACCGCGCGAAGCAGCAGGCCACGTTCGGCGGCCGCGATGCCAGCGGCTTCCACGAATACCATGTGTTCGAAGCCGAGGGACAGAAGTTCATGGTGCTGTCGCTGTCGTGGCGCGTGTCGGACGCGGCGCTGGAATGGGCCAACCTGGTCATCCGCGCCAATCCCACGCTGCCCGTCATCCTGGTCAATCACCAGCTGCTGAACATCGACAAGGACGGCGTCTCGCCGCTGGAAGTGCCCTACGGCAAGATGCTGTGGGAAAAGCTGATCCGCAAGAACGACCAGATCTTCATGACGCTCAATGGCCACTACCACGGCGCGGCGCGGCTGACGAAGACCAACGACTTCGGCAATCCCGTCGAGGAAATGGTGGTCGACTATCAGATGGCCTACCAGGGCGGCAACGGCCTGATGCGCCTGTACGAATTCGACCTGACCCACAACGAGATCAAGGTCCTGTCCTTCTCGCCCTGGGTGCCGCAAAAACCCAAGGAAACGCTGAACGCCTTCGACCAGGCGGTGCTGACGGCGCCGAACGAGCAGTTCACCATCAAGATGGACTTCGCCCAGCGCTTCTCGGGCTTCAACAAGACCTTCAAGGCGGGCGCCGCCACGCGCGGCTCGCTGGTCGAGCAGGCGCGCGCGCTGATCCTGGCGAACTACACCGATCCCGCCACGATCGTGCAGAAGCCGGCCGTCGACGCCGAGGACTATCCCAAGGTCGCCAACACGCTGGCGCACTGGCGCTTCTTCGGTGGCGTTGCCGGGCAGCCAGTGAAGGTGGGCGAGACCGTGGCCGACGTGACCGGCGCGAACTCGATCCGCCGCGCGCCGCTGAACATCGACGGCGTGGCCGGGGCGCAGGAAGCCGACCTGGTGTGGTCGGGCGACCATCACTACCTGTCGGCCGCGCCCGGTTCGGTGCGCTTCCTGAACACGGACAAGAACACGGCCCGCATGAGCTATTTCACGACCGACGTGGCCGCGCCGATCAATCCGGAGACGGTGCCGTCGGGCTATACCGTCGAGGCCTTCCTCAAGATCGACAAGGACTGGACGGCGCAGAAGCACGCGTGGATGAACGTCATGACGCGCGACGGCAAGCGCGGCAGCCTGGCCGGCTTCTCGGACGGCGATCCGGAATCGCCGCCGCTGCTGTTCGCGTTGTCCAGCCTGCGCGAAGTCCAGTGGGAAGTCGTGCCCGAAGTGTCGGGCACGCGCGGCGCCAAGACCAACTGGTCCGGCGAGATCATCGCCGACAAGTGGATGCACGTGGCCATCGTCAACGACGAGGTCACGCATGAAACCGTGCTGTACATCGAGGGCGCGCCGGTGCTGCGCAATGCCAGCAACGCGCCCGGGCTTGCCGCGCTGGCGGCCAACATGCCCTGGATCATCGGCGCGGGCTCGTGGGACGGCCAGCGGGCCGACGGCTTCTTCGGCAGCATCGGCGAGATCCGCATCGTGGGCAAGGCGCTCAAGCCGGCGCAGTGGCTGACGGCGCGCCGCGCCTAAGTCCGCAAGCCCGCCTGTTTCATCAGCGGCAGGATCCTGTCGCCGAAGAACTCCAGGTCCGGCTTGAAATCGAAGAAGCTCAGCTGCAGGCCGTCGATGCCGGCCTGCCTGAGCCGCACGAACTGTTCGACGATCTGTTCGGGCGTGCCCACCACTTCGATATTGCCGCCGATGGCGCGGCGGCCGGGCGGGTCCACGCCCTCCCGGCCGCGCCAGGCATGGGCATCGCTCTTCAGGCTCTGGAAGCCGTCGGGCGTGCGGAAATCCTGCCTGGCGACGATGGCCTCGTAGTAGGCGCGCGTCTCGCCCTCGGTCTCGCGGCTGATCACCATGGGATTGAGCAGCGTGCGCACGCGCCGGCCGACGCCGCGCGCCGCCGCCTTCACGCGTTCGGCATGGGCGGGCAGGACCTCGATGGCGCTGGCGAAGTCCGACGCGCCCGGGCTGGTGATGAAGACCACGTCTGAATGGCGCGCCGCGTAGGCAATGCCCGCGTCCGAGCCGGTGGCGCTGACCAGCAGCGGCCGCGCGTAGCGCGGCTTGGGCGTGACATAGGCATCCTGCAGTTTCCATGACGAGCGGCCGCTGAAGGACAGCGGTTCGTCCTCGCGCCACAGGCGCTGCAGCACGTCGACGAATTCCGAGGCCAGTTCGTAGCGCCGGTCGTGCTCGATCTGTTCCGTGCCGAAGGCGCGGTGCTCGACTTCCCTGTGGCCCGTCACCACGTTGATGCCCCAGCGGCCGCCGGAGATATGGTCCAGCGTCGCGCCCCACTTGGCCAGGTGCAGCGGATGCAGCGGGCCGTAGAGCACGTGGATCGTCGAGATCAGCAGGATGCGGCGGGTGATGGAGGTGAGCGCGGCGGTGGTCTGGAACGAGTCCAGCGCGTTGCCGTCGAACACGCCGCCATAGCCGCCCTTGGGCAGCCATTGCGACAGCGCGAACACCAGGTCGAAGCCCAGCGCTTCGGCCTTCAGCACCAGGTCGCGGTTGTACTCCCAGCGCCAGTCGGTGGTCCGCTCCAGCGTGGAAGCGCTCCAGCCGCCGGCCTGGATCGGCAGGAACAGGCCGAGCAGGATGGGCTGGCGCAGCGCCTGTGCGAACGGACTGCCGGGCAGATCGGCGGGGGATGGATGATGCTCGATGCCGGCGGCCGGATCGGCCGCGAGTAGTGTGCTCATGGAACGTGCGCCAGGGCTGGGGGAATCCTGCATTGTCGGCAAGCGGAGAAAGGCGCGTCAAAGAACCAATTTCCATTTGCTAAGGCGCCATTTCCATAGGCGTGGCGGCGCGCGCCACGGCGCCATCGGGTCGGTCGGGCGCGTCGGGATGCGGGTATTTGCTCATGATTCATCAGTCGTAGCGATGGCGCGAGGGTCTTTCTAATATCGACGCTTTCCGTAGATTGGTGGAACGCAAGCAATGCAGAGCATCCGAGAAATTACGCACCCGCGCGGGCTGGCCCGGCTGCTGGGCCTTCTGGCGCTGATCGGCGCGGCGACGCTGGCGTCACCGGCCTGGAGCCAGGCGACGCCGCCGCGCGGTGGCACGCTCACCTGGATCATTCCGCAGGAGCCAGCCGCGTTCGTGCCGCTGACCACCTCGGCCGGCGGCAGCACGGAACTCGGGCCCAAGGTGATCGAAGGGTTGCTCGCCTATGACCGGGAGCTCAAGCCCATCGCCCAGCTCGCCACTGGCTGGCAGGTGTCGGCCGATGGCCTGCGCTATGAGTTCACGCTGCGCCAGGGCGTCAAGTGGCACGACGGCCAGCCCTTCACGGCCGCCGACGCGGCCTATTCCATCGCCACCATCAAGGCCGTGCATCCGCGCGGACGCGTGACCTTCGCCAACGTCGGCGCCATCGAGACGCCGGACGACTACACGCTGGTGCTCAAGCTGGAAAAGCCCGCGCCCTACCTGCTGACGGCGCTGTCGGCCTCGGAATCGCCGATCGTGCCCAAGCATCTGTACGAGGGCAAGGACGTGGCCACCAATCCGCGCAATAACAGTCCGGTGGGCACTGGGCCGTTCATCTTCAAGGAATGGGTGCGTGGCAGCCATGTGCGGCTGGAGCGCAATCCGAACTATTGGAACGCGCCCAAGCCCTACCTGGATGTCGCGGTCGCCCGATTCATTCCGGAGGCCGCCGCGCGCGCGGCGGCGCTGGAGTCCGGCGAAGCGCAGCTGGCGAACAAGTCCATCGCGCTGTCGGACATCGACCGCTTCGAGAAGCTGAAGCACGTCGTGGTGGACGTGACGCCATGGCCTTATGTGGGCGATCACCAGCAGATCTATTTCAACTTCGATTCCGAGCCGTTCCGCAAGCGTGATGTGCGCCAGGCGGTGGCCCAGTCGCTGAACGTCGAGGTCTTCGCGCGTACCGTGTGGTACGGGCGCGGGGTGGTGTCGGCCAGCCCCATCGGCAAGGCCCTGACACGCTTTCACGACGACCAGATCCGGCACTATCCCTATGACGTGAAGGCGGCCGAGGCGGCGCTGGACGGCGCCGGCTATCCGCGCAAGACGGATGGCAAGCGCTTCAAGGTCCGGCTGCTCTACAACCCGTTCCAGGATCGCCGCGCGGCCGAGTTCGTGCGCCAGGCGTTGCTGCGCATCGGCCTGGACGCCGAGCTGGAAAGCCTGGACTTCGCCACCTACGTGACGCGCGTGTACTCGGACAGGGCCTTCGATATCACGCTGGAGAACCTGACCAACACCTTCGATCCCACCATTGGCGTGCAGCGGGTGTTCTGGTCGCGCAATTTCAAGATCGGACTGCCCTTCTCCAACGCCTCGCACTACCAGAACCACGAGGTAGACCGTCTGCTGGAGGCGGCCGCGGTGGAGCCGGACGAAGCGCGGCGCCGCCAGCTGTTCGTCGAGTTTCAGCGCGCGGTGCACGATGACGCCGCGTCCATCGAGCTGGGCGCCAATCCCAACGTCACCATCGTAGGCCGCAAGGTGAAGGACTGGGACACGAGCGCCGAAGGCACGCGCGGCAATTTCGCCGACGTGTACTTCGCCGGATCCTGAGCCAGGGGTGCATGACATGAGCGTCTTTCGCCGCCATGGCCTGGCCCGCATCGCCGGCGTCCTGCGGCGCAACGCCTGGCAGGCCGTGCCCACGGTGATCGGCATCGTGGCGTTGAACTTCGTCCTGCTGGAGCTGGTGCCCGGCGACGCGGCGGACGTGATCGCCGCCGAATCCGGCAGCGCCACCGAGGAAGGCATGGCGCAGCTGCGGCGCCACTTCGGGCTGGACCTGCCGATGCTGGAACGGCTGTGGCGCTACCTGACCGGTATCGCGCAGTTCGACCTGGGCATGTCGCCGCGCCACAACGCGCCGGTGGCGCAGCTGATCCTTGACCGGCTGGGCAACACGCTGCTGTTGATGGGCACGGCGCTGGGCATCGCCGTCGCCGCCGGCGTGCTGCTGGGCGTGCTGATGTCGGCGCGGGCCGGCAAGTGGCAGGACCGGCTGCTGTCCGTCGTCGCGCTGCTGTTGTATTCCACGCCCGCGTTCTGGCTGGGGCTGATGGCCATCGTGCTGTTCTCGGTCAAGCTGGGCTGGCTGCCCACCGGCGGCAACCATACGATAGGCGCGGGCCTGTCGGGCTGGGCCGCGTTCGTCGACGGCGCGCGCCATCTGGTCCTGCCGGCGCTGGCCACGTCCGGCTTCTTCATCGCGATCTTCGCGCGCCTGACGCGCGCGTCCATGCTGGAGGTCAGCCGCCAGGACTATGTGCGCACCGCCGAGTCCAAGGGCCTGGGGCCGGGCGCGGTCACATTCCGGCATGTGCTGCGCAACGCGCTGATCCCGGTCACGACGGTGGCGGGCATGCACTTCGGCGCGTTGCTGGGCGGCGCGACCGTGATCGAGACCGTGTTCAGCTGGCCCGGCCTGGGACGGCTGGCGCTGGAATCGGTGCTGGCGCGCGACTACGCCGTGCTGCTGGGCATCCTGTTCCTGTCCTCGCTGCTGGTGATCGTGGCCAACATGCTGGTGGACCTGCTGCAGGCCTGGCTGGACCCGCGCATCCGGCTGCGCTGACCCAATGACCCCGCACAGGAGGGCCGGCTGGCCATGACCTTGAAAGCCTTGTTGAATCCGGCGCGCAAGCCCGTGCCCGGCCAGGCGGACGATGCGCCCGGCCTGGCGGCGCGCGCGTCGGCCTGGCGCGCTTTCCTGCGCAATCCTTCCGCCCTGGCGGGCGTGCTGCTGCTCGCGGCCGTGGCCTTGTCGGCGGTGTTCGCCGGCGTGCTGTTCCCGGGCGATCCTCTGGACATGGTCGCGCAGCCGCTGCTCGGCCCCGGGCAGGACGCCGCCTTCTTCCTGGGCAGCGACTCGCTCGGCCGCGACGTGGCCGCGGGACTGGCGCACGGCGCGCGAGTGTCGCTGGCCGTGGGCGCGGCGGCGGCCGGCATCAGCCTGGGCATAGGCGTGCTGGTCGGCGCGGCAGCCGGCTATTTCGGCGGCTGGCTGGACGATATGCTGGTGCGCCTGACCGAGCTGGTGCAGACCATCCCGACTTTTCTGCTGGTCATCGTCATCGTGGCCATCGGCCAGCCCTCCGCGCGCATGATCGTGCTGGCCATTGGCGCGGCATCCTGGCCCGTGATCGCGCGGCTGGTGCGCGCCGAGTTCCGCGCGTTGCGCGAGGCGGAGTTCGTGCAGGCCGCGCGCAGCCAGGGCTTCGGCGACGCCTGGATCATCTTCCGCGAGATCCTGCCCAATGCCCTGCCGCCGGTGGTGGTGACGAGCTCGGTGCTGGTGGCCACCGCGATCCTGATGGAGTCGGCCCTGTCCTTCCTGGGCATGGGCGATCCCAACGTCGTCAGCTGGGGCAGCATGATCGGCGAAGGACGCGAGCATCTGCGCACCGCCTGGTATCTGGCGGCCGCGCCTGGCGTCGCCATCATCCTGACCGTGCTGTCGCTCAATCTGGTGGGCGACGGCATCAACGACGCGTTCAATCCGCGCTTGAGAGGCCGCGCATGACCCATGTATCCCATCCTCCACCCGCGCTGCTGGACGTGCGCGGCCTGGACGTCCGGTTCCGTGGCCGCGACGGCGGCCACCACGCTGTCAAGCAGCTGGATTTCACACTGGGCCAGGGCGAGACGCTGGCGTTGGTGGGCGAATCGGGCTGCGGCAAATCAACCACCGCGCTGGCCCTGCTGCGCCTGCTGGCGCCGGAGGCTCGGATCGCCGGGGAAGTCCGCTTTCGCGGGCAGGACCTGGTGCGCCTGCCGCTGCCGCAGCTGCGCGCGATCCGGGGCGGCGAGATCTCGATGATCTTCCAGGAACCGATGACCTCGCTCAATCCGGTGCATACAGTGGGCGCGCAGATCGTCGAGTCGTTGCGCTTGCACCAGGGCCTGTCGCGCGAGGCCGCGCATCGGCGGGCGGTGGAGATGCTGGCGCTGGTGAAGATCCCGGAGCCGCAGCGCCGCATCGAGGACTACCCGCACAATTTGTCCGGCGGCCAGCGCCAGCGCGTCATGATCGCCATGGCCGTCGCCTGCCAGCCCCGGCTGCTGATCGCCGACGAGCCGACCACGGCGCTGGATGTCAGCGTGCAGGCGCGCATCCTGGAGTTGCTGGACGAGCTGCGTCGGGAACTGTCCATGGGTCTCTTGCTCATCACGCACGACCTGGGCGTGGTGTCGCAATGGGCGGACCGGGTTCTGGTCATGCTGGACGGCGAGAAAGTCGAAGAGGCGTCCGCCGTGGAACTGCTGGAGCGGCCGCGCCATGCGTACACGCAGGGCCTGCTGGGCGCTTCGCTGCACGGGGGCAAGGCGCTGCACTACAGCAGCGCGCGCCTGCCCGAGGTCCGGCGCGCGCATGGCGGCGCGGCTGGACGGCAGGCGCAGGACTCCGTCCGGGTCCACACGCCCGCGCCGCGCGGCCCCACGCTGCTGTCGGTGCAGTCCCTGCGCACGACGTACCGCCGGCGCGACGGGGACCTGCTGCATGCGGTGGACGACGTATCGTTCGATATCGCGCGCGGCGAGACGCTGGGGCTGGTGGGCGAGTCCGGTTGCGGCAAGTCCACGCTGTCGCGCACGCTGCTCAGGCTGACCGACCCAGCGTCCGGCCGCATCGTGCTGGACGGCGTGGATCTGGCGTCCCTGCGGCCGCGCCAGGTGCGGCCGTGGCGCCGGCGCATCCAGATGGTGTTCCAGGATCCGTATGCCTCGCTCAATCCCCGGCGCAGCGTGTACGACACGCTGGACGCGGCGCTGGCGCTGCATGGCGAGCGCGATCGCCACGCCCGGCGCGCGCGCATCGCCGCCATGCTGGACCGGGTCGGGCTGCCGGCCTCGGCCGCCGGCCGTTACCCGCACGAGTTCTCCGGCGGACAGCGCCAGCGCATCGGCATCGCCCGCGCGCTGATCCTGCGTCCGGACCTGGTGGTGCTGGACGAGCCGGTGTCGGCGCTGGACGTATCCATCCAGGCGCAGATCCTGAACCTGCTGGTGGACCTGAAGCAGGACTTCGGCCTGTCGTACCTGTTCATCTCGCACGACCTGTCGGTGGTGCGCTATCTGTCGGATCGCGTCATCGTCATGCACCAGGGCAGGATCGTGGAGGAAGGGCTGCCGGGCGAGATCTGGCGCGCGCCGCGCCATCCCTATACCCAGGCGCTGATCGCCGCCGCTCCCAGGCCGGGCTTGCGGCGGGGCGTGCAGGAACCGCCGCCGCGCAGCGCGCGCGCGGCATGAAAAATATCCCCCACGCCGCGCGCACTACGTGCGCTTGCTGCCCCCCGGAGGGGGGCGCTTTGCATCTTGGGGCGGCCCGGCAATGAAAAATGGCGCCGCGAGGCGCCATTTTGCTTTTTCAGCCACGCGGACGGCGCATTGCGTGCGCCGTCTCGCGGCCGTTCAGAACACCCGTCCCTGCTCGAACTCGGTGGTCGTGCCGTTCAGGTGATAGTCGCCCAGCACGCGCGCCTTGTGGCTCAGCGGGTTGTGGCTGAAGATCGTGCGCAGGTTGCGCCAGTGCCGGTCCAGCTGCAGGGCGGACGAGGTGGCCGACGCGCCGCCCGCCTCGAACAGTTGCTGGCCGGCGTGCAGCGCGAGCTTGCTGACGATGAGCTGCGTCTTGGCCGTGGCCAGCCCGCCCTGCAAAACGATGGCCTGGGCGTCGGGCGCGCGCCGCCGGATGGCTTGCGCGCCGTGCTCCAGCTCGCGGGCCGTGTCGCGCACCAGCGCGTCGATGGCATGGCTGTGCGCCGCGATATCGCCGATGGCCTGCTGGATGAAGGGATCGTCGCGGGCCGCGTCCGCGCCGCTGTGCAGGGCCGCGCGGCCCTTGCTGCGCACGTAGTCCTGGGTTTCCCGCACCAGCGCCCGCACGATGCCGGCCGCCGTCGCCACCAGCACCAGCTGGCGCCAGGCGGAAATGTGATGGCTGGGCAGTCCCAGTTCGCGCAGGGACACGCGCTGCAGTTCGGATTCCTCGACGCGCGCGTCGTGCAGCAGCAGGCTGCCGCTGGCCGTCAGGCGCTGGCCGAAGCCGTCCCAGTCATCGACGATTTCCAGGCCCGGTCGGTCCAGAGGCAGGATCACGGTGACGGGCTGGTCCTGCTCGTCGATGGCGGCGATGTAGGCGTAGTCGGCGTACAGCGTGCCCGTCGAGTAGTACTTGCGGCCGTTCAGGCGGTAGTGGCCGTCCTGGCGCGTCAGCCGCGTGGTGATGAGGCCGGGCTTGGGCGTGCCTTGCTCCGTCGAGGCGCCGCCGAACAGCTTGCCGGCCAGGATGCGGCCGAACTGCTGCCGCACGTGTTCGTCGGCCGGCAGCACGCGCCACAGCGCCGACACGTTGTAGTGCAGGCGCAGCGCGTGCGGCACGTTGGAGTCGGCGGCGGCCAGCGTGATGATGGCCTCGGCCACGTCCTCCAGCGTGCCGTCCGGCCCGCCATGCTCGGCCGGCACCAGCAGCGCGCCCAGGCCCGACGCGCGCACGGCGTCGAAGGCGTCGAAGGGCAGGCGCCGCTCGCGTTCGCGCGCCACGGCGCCGGCGAGCAGGGCCTCGGCCTGGCCCGGCAGGCTGGCGAGGATATCGTCGCGGCGCCAGGCGGGGCGGCCAGGCGTCCTGTCCTGCGCGCTGGCCGAGGGGCGGTCTGTCGTCGATGTTGCGGTCATGCTGTCATTCCTCCGTTGCGGCGCGTGTGGCCGGTGTGGCGTAAGGCACGCGGCCTTCCACCGGGTGTCCGGGATCGGTGAAGCCGGGCGTGGACGGATGGCCCGCCGCCACCAGGCTGTCCACCAGCGCCTCGTCCTCGGCGGTGAAGGCGTAGTCGAGCGCCTTGGCGTAGGACTCCCATTGCTCGATGGTGCGCGGGCCGGCGATGGCGCTGGTCACCAGCCGGTTGTTGAGCACCCAGCCCAGCGCGAATTGCACGGGATCGATGCCCTTGGTGTCGAGGTAGTCGCGGATGCGGCGGGCGATGCGCAGCGATTCCGGACGCCACTCCGTTTCCAGCAGCCGCCTGTCCTGGCGCGCCGCGCGCGTGCCTTCGGCCGGCGGCTGGTCGGGCTCGTACTTGGCCGTGAGCACGCCCCGCGCCAGCGGGCTGTAGGACACCACGCCCACGCCATAGGCCGCCGCCGCCGGAAGCTGCTCGGCCTCGGCGCTGCGGTTGACCAGGTTGTACAGCGGCTGGCTGGCCACGGGCCGGTCGATGCCCTCGGCGTCGGCCAGGTGCGCCGCTTCGGCGATGCGCCATCCACGGAAATTCGACACGCCGAAATAGCGCAGCTTGCCGGCGCGGACCAGGTCGCCGATGGCGCGCACGGCCTCGCCCAGCGGGGCGTTGAAGTCGGCGCGGTGGAAGTACAGGATGTCGAGGTAATCGGTGCCCAGCCGGCGCAGGCTGCCTTCCACGGCCTGGATGATCCACTTGCGGGATGTGCCCCGGTCGTTGGGGCCCTCGCCCAGCGGGTTGGCGAACTTGGTGGCCAGCACCCAGTCGTCGCGGTCGTGCCGGATGGCGCGGCCCACGACTTCCTCGGTGCGGCCCTTCTGGTAGACGTCGGCGGTGTCGATGAAGTTGACGCCCCGGGCCTTGGCCCGCGCGATGATCTCGTGGGAGGTGGGTTCGTCCGTGGGGCCGCCGAACATCATGGTGCCCAATGCCAGGCGGGAGACTTTCAGGCCGCTGCGGCCCAGGTAGCGATAGCTCATGTTCTCAGGTCGGGAAGGATTTTGACGTGACGTGCGCAACCCCTCGAGGCTAGGCAGCGAGGCCGCGCGCGTCAAAGACCGAGTGCTCATTAGCAATATGCTCATTAGCAACCAACCCGGCATGTGGCCGGTACCCCGCGAGCGTTGCCGCGCGAACGTCGCCGCCGCAGCCGCTGCGGGAAATACAACAGCCGCGCATCCGTTTCTTGAGCAATGCCGCCATCGGGTCTTAGAATTGCGGCTTCCTCCTGGCGCTGCTGCTGGGGGTACCAGAGCCTTCCGGAACACGGAGGCATGTGTGTACCTGCAAGGTAGCAGCGAAAGTGAAGAACATTTCCCGACTTCAATCCGCCCTGAAACGTCAGGGCATCCTGGTGGAACGCCGGCATGGCGCGTACCACCTCAGCAATCAACACGCGCAGGCGTCCGTCCTGCTTCCCGAGGCCCTTCCGCTGGAAGAAAAGGCCGTGGACCAGCTATTGGCCTTCGCCTCGGTGCGCTCGCCTGACGCGCACCATGGCGTCTGCAAGGCCTGCGCCACGCCGGACTTCCATCCGGGCAGCGTGGCGCCGGTGGGCACCATCGTGGCCACGGACGCCGAATTCGTCATCCCCGCCGCCATTGGCACGGACATCAATTGCGGCATGCGCCTGCTGACCACCGGCCTGAAGCAGGCCGCCGTCGAGGCGCGCAAGCCGGAACTGCTGCGCGGACTGACCCGCGTGCTGCTGGAGAACGGCCGCAACGTGCCGGTCCCCGGCCGCGCGTTCCGCGCCCTGTTCGATGACGGTCCGCAGGGCTTCATCGAGCGGCTGTCGTCCGAGGGCCTGTGGGCGCGCGCGGACCGCGATCAGCTGCAGGCCGAACTCGCGCAGTGCGTGAGCCTGGCCGATTTCGGCGGCGCGGCCCGCTACGCGCCGGAAGGCATGGTGGGCAGCCGCGAGACGATCCGCGATCCCGGCCTGGGCACGCCCGGCGGCGGCAATCACTTCGTCGAGTTGCAGATCGTCGACGAGATCCTGGACCGCCACGCCGCCTACGCGGCGGGGCTGGTCAAGGGCGAGGTGGTCGTGATGATCCACACCGGCTCGCGCGACGTGGGTTTTCACGTCGGCAGCCGCTGGATGGACCGCGCGCGCGCCGCCTGGCCCAAGGGCCTGAAGCATCCGGACAGCAAGCTCTACGGGTTGGCCGGCGAACTGGCGGACGAGTACCTGACCGCCATGGGCACGGCGGCCCGATACGCCTGGGCCAACCGCATGGTGCTGGGCGAGATGGTCAGGCAGGAAATGGAGGCCGCCGTCGGCGGCCTGCGCGCCCGCCTGGTGGTCGACGTGCCGCACAACGTGGTGCTGCGCGAGCAGGGGCTGAACATCCATCGCAAGGGCGCGACGCCGGCGCGCGCGGGCGACCTGGCGCTGATTCCCGGCTCCATGGGCGACTTCAGCTTCGTGGCCGGCGGCCTGGGCAATGCCGACTGGCTCTGGTCGTGCAGCCACGGCGCGGGCCGCAGCGTGCGGCGACAGGCTGTGCGCCGCATGAAGCAGGAAACCGCGCCGGGCACCTGGCAGTGCGTGACCCTGCGCGAAGAGCGCAGGATCGAGGAGGCGCCGCAGGCCTACAAGCCGATCGGGCCCGTGCTGGAAGCGCAGGAGCAGGCGGGACTGATCCGATCCGTCGCGCGGCTGCGGCCGTGGGTGACGTTCAAGGCATGAGACGAGAGGAAGGCGCGGCGGCCTACAGCGGCCGCTTGCGCGTCGGTATCTCTTCCACGTCGCTGCACACCGCCAGCACCTCGGCGGGCTGCTTGCTCAGGGTCAGGTAGACGTGGCCGATGCCGCTGTCGAAGTAGGCCGATTCGAGCTTGCCCAGCACCACGCTGTCGCCGTTCTCGAACTGGATGCGGACCTTGCCGGCCAGCACCAGCACGAATTCCTGGCCGGGGTGGCGGATGTAGTCCTCGAACTCCACCACTTCGCGCGAGGTGATGGTGGCCCAGATCGGGATCATCTTCTTGCCCGGGTACTCGCCCATGAGCAGGCGGTGGTGATAGTTGG
Source organism: Achromobacter sp. 1011811831 (assembly GCF_059760905.1). NCBI lineage: Bacteria > Pseudomonadati > Pseudomonadota > Betaproteobacteria > Burkholderiales > Alcaligenaceae > Achromobacter > Achromobacter sp. 1011811831. The sequence goes on along the minus strand of NZ_JCBANG010000013.1, from coordinate 13,862 downwards.
GCGTGATGTAGTCGCGCGCCTCGATCAGGCTGTTCTTGACGTAGGTGGGCGGGACCTGCGCCGGCGAGGCATCGCCGGGCATGAACAGGCGCGTCATGTCGATGCGCAGCGCGCGCGCCAGGGCGGCGAACTTCTCGTAGCTGAGCGCGATCTGGCCGAGTTCGGCCTTGGACAGCGTGGACACCGCGATGCCGGAGGCGCGCGACAGCGCCTGCAGGGTCATCTTCTGGGCCTTGCGCTCGGCGCGCAGGCGGGCGCCCATTTCTTCCTTGCCTACGATGGCGGGGGGAGCGGATTTGGCAGCTGCCATGGGCGGTTGGGCGTATCAGGTTCTTTGGGGCGGCCGGGCCCGCAGGCCCTGCCGCGTGTAGGCGGATTGTAGCGTCGCGGGGTTCGGTCTCCGGCGCCCGCCGCCCGTGGAGAGGGCGGCGGCCTTTGTTTACGCCTCGGGGCCCCGGCCCAGCACGCGGCCCGGATGCTGGCCGGTGAAGGCCTGCTCGCGCCAGACCGGCGCGCCGTTGACGTACACCGAATGGATGCCGGCCGCGCGTTCGGTGGGGCGCTCGAACGAGGCGGCGTCGGCGATGCGGGCCGGATCGAATACCGTCAGGTCGGCGTAGCAGCCGGGCTGCACCTGGCCGCGTCCGGCCAGGCCGAACTTGGCGGCGGTCAGGCCGGTCATCTTCCAGACGGCGGTCTCCAGCGGGAACAGGCCCAGGTCGCGCGAGTAATGGCCCAGCACGCGCGGGAAGGTGCCCCACAGGCGCGGATGCGGCCGCTCGTCATGGGGCAGGCCGTCGGAGCCGATCATGGTGGGCGGGAAGGACAGGATGCGCTGCACGTCGCCCTCGTCCATCATGAAATAGATGGCGCCGGCGGGCTGCAGTTCGTCGACCACGTCGTACTTGGACTTGCCGCGCTCGGCCGCCACCTCGTCCAGCTCGCGCCCGGTCAGTTCGGGGAAGGGCTTGCACCAGGTTATGACGACGCGGCCGGCCAGCAGCACACGGTCTTTCTTGAGCATGGTGGAGCCGGCCACGTAGGGATAGGCGTCCAGCGACACGTCCTGCGCGGCCATGGCGCGCTCGATCAGCGCCAGCGTTTCCCTGGAGCGGCCGAAGTTGGGCTGGCCGGCCAGCTTGTGATGCGAGATCACCACGGGCACGTCCAGCTCGCGGCCGATGCGGAAGGTCTCTTCCAGCGCCGGCACGATGTGCTCGCCCTCGTCGCGCATGTGGGTGGCGTAGATGCCGCCGTGCGTGGCCAGCGGCCGGCAGACCTCGATGATCTCCTCGGTGGTGGCGTGGGCGGCGGGCGGGTAGAAGGTGCCGGTGGAGACGCCGATGGCGCCGCTGGTCATCGCCTCCTCGGCCAGCGCGCGCATGGCGTCGATCTCGGCCGGCGTGGCCGGGCGATGCAGGTCCGGCATGACGGCGGCGCGCAGCGTGGAGTGGCCGACCATGCAGGCGGCGTTGACGGCGGCGGGCGTGGCGCGCAGCGCGTCCAGGTAGTCGGCGAAGCGGGTGAACTTGTACGAGCCGCCCTCGTCCAGCAGGTCCAGCGGCGCCGGCGGCGCGGGATGCGCCAGCGGCGCCAGGCTGATGCCGCAGTTTCCGGTGACCACGGTGGTCACGCCCTGCGAGATCTTGGGCGTCATGTCGCGCCGGCGCAGCAGGTAGTTGTCGTCGTGCGTGTGCGAGTCGATGAAGCCGGGCGCGACCACCAGGCCGGACACGTCGACGCGTTCGCGCGCGGCCGCGCCGCTCAGGTCGCCCACGGCGGCCACGCGGTCGCCGCGCACGCCCACGTCGGCCTTGACGCCGGGCGTGTTGCTGCCGTCGATGACGGTGCCGCCGGCGAGGATGTAGTCATAGGGTTGGGTATCTGGCATGGCGGGCTCCGGCGGGAAGGGCGATATGTGATGCGGATGCGGGTTCAGACGAAATGACAGGCCACCTGCTGGCCCGGCGCGATCTCGCGCTGCGCCGGCGTTTCCTCGGCGCAGCGCGGCGCGGCCTGCGGGCAGCGGGTGCGGAAGGCGCAGCCGGACGGCGGCGACAGCGGGCTGGGGATCTCGCCCTTGAGCACCTGCGCGGGCCGGCGTTCGCCCTGGCGCGCCGACGGCACCGAGGCCATCAGCGCGCGCGTGTACGGATGCGCGGGCCGGCTGAAGACGGCATCGCGCGGACCGGTCTCGACGATCCTGCCCAGGTACATGACGGCGACGTGATGGCTGATGTGGCGCACCACGCTCAGGTCGTGCGAGATGAAGACATAGGTCAGGCCCAGGTCGCGCTGCAGGTCCATCAGCAGGTTGATGACCTGCGCCTGCACCGACACGTCCAGCGCCGACACCGGCTCGTCGCAGACAATCAGCGCCGGTTCCAGCGCCAGCGCGCGCGCGATCACGATGCGCTGGCGCTGGCCGCCGGAGAACTCGTGCGGATACCGCTCGGCGGCGTCGGGCCGCAGGCTGACGCGGGCCAGCAGCTCGGCCACGCGTTCGCGGATGGCGGCGCGGCTGTGGCCGAAATTGCGCAGCGGTTCGCCGATGATGTCGCGCACGCGCATGCGCGGGTTCATCGACGAGAACGGATCCTGGAAGATGAACTGCATGCGCCGGCGCATGGCGCGCAGCTGGTCGCCGTTCATCGCGGCCAGGTCCTGGCCTTCGAGCAGGATGCGGCCCTCGGTCGGATCGGTCAGCCGGATCAGGCACTTGCCGGTGGTGGACTTGCCGCAGCCGGACTCGCCGACCAGGCTCAAGGTCTGGCCGCGCGGCACCGACAGCGAGATGCCGTCGACCGCGCGCAGCACGCGTCCGCCGTCGACCGGGTAGTGTTTTTTCAGGCCGCTGACCTGCAGCATGGGCGCGGCGGAAATCGGAGTGTCCATGTCTGGCCTCATGCGGTGATGGCGTCGACCGGCGCCTGGACTCTCGCCCAGCACCAGCTACGGTGACGGTCGGCGGCGTCGACGGCCGGCGGAATTTCCTGAGCGCAACGTGGCATTGCCTGCGGACAGCGCGCGGCGAAGGCGCAGCCGCGCGACTCGGGCGTGATCACCGGCACGATGCCGGGCAGCTCGGCCAGCCGGACGTCGTGCCCCTGGCCGTCGGCGAAGGCCGGCAGCGAGCGGATCAGGGCCTGCGTGTAGGGATGCTGCGGACGGTCCAGCACGTCGTCCACGCTGCCTTCCTCGACCTTGCGGCCGGCGTACATCACGATGACGCGCTGGCACATCTGCGCCACCACGCCCAGGTCGTGCGTGATCAGCACGATGGCCGTGCCCAGCCGCGCCTGGATGTCGCGCAGCAGGTGCAGGATCTGGGCCTGGATGGTCACGTCCAGCGCCGTGGTGGGCTCGTCGGCGATCAGCACCTTGGGCTGGCAGGCCAGCGCCATGGCGATCATGGCGCGCTGGCGCATGCCGCCGGACAGCTGGTACGGGTATTCATGCACGCGGCGGGCCGGATCGGAGATCTGCACCAGGTCCAGCAGCCGCTCGGCCTGCGCCAGCGCCTCGCGCCGCGACAGGCCCTGGTGCAGCGTCAGCGACTCGGCGATCTGGCGGCCAATGGTGAACACGGGGTTCAGCGAGGTCATCGGCTCCTGGAAGATCATCGACAGCTGGTTGCCGCGGATGGCGCGCATGGCCTTCTCCGGCAGCGCCAGCAGATCCTGGCCGGCGAATTCGATGGCGCCGCCGGCGACGCGGCCGGGCGCGCGCAGCAGCCGCATGATGGACAGCGAGGTGACGCTCTTGCCACAGCCGGATTCGCCGACCAGGCCCAGCGTCTCGCCGGGAAGCAGGTCGAACGACAGGCCGTTGACGGCCACCGTGGTGGTCTCGTCGCCGTCGAAACAGGTGGTCAGGTCGCGCACGCGCAATACGGGTTCGGTTCGCATGGGCGCTCCTAGAGTTTCTTGGCCAGGCGCGGATCCAGCATGTCGCGCAGCCCGTCGCCCACCAGGTTGACGGCCAGCACGGTCACGCCCAGGAACAGACCGGGATAGAGGATGATGTGGAACGCCACCGCCACGAAGTTGCGGCCCTCGGCCATGATGTTGCCCCAGCTGGGCGTGTGCGGCGGAATGCCCACGCCCAGGAAGCTCAGCACCGCTTCGGTCAGGATGGCCGAGGCCGCGATGAAGGTGGCCTGCACCATCAGCGGCGCGAACAGGTTGGGCAGGATGTGGCGCAACAGGATGGCCGGCACGCGCGTGCCGGACGCCACCGCCGCCTCGATGTAGGGCTGTTCGCGGATGGTCAGCACCAGCGCGCGCACCAGCCGCACCACGCGCGGGATTTCCGGGATCACGATGGCGATGACGACGGTGCCCAGGCCGCCTTTGAGCGTGGCCATCAGCGCGATCGCCAGCAGCACGCCGGGGATGGCCATCAGGCCGTCCATGACGCGCATGATCAGCGCGTCGACGCGGCGGAAGTAGCCGGCCAGCATGCCCAGCGCCACGCCGATCACGGTGGATGCCAGCGCCACCGCCGCGCCGACCAGCAGCGAGACCCGTGCGCCCCAGATGGTGCGCGAGTACACATCGCGGCCCAGCGCGTCGGTGCCGAACAGGTGCTCGGCCGAGGGCGGCTTCATGCGCGCCAGCGGGTCGATGTCCTGAGGATCGATGGTGGCCAGCCAGGGCGCGGCCAGCGCCGCCAACGCCAGCAGGATCAGGATGGCGCAGCCCAGGTACAGCGTCGGATGGCGCCGCAGCGAACGCAGCGCGCGGCGGCCGGCGGGCTTGCGCGCCGGCAGCGGGATTGAGGTCGTGGTCATGGCGGCCCCGTTCAGTAGCGGATGCGCGGATCGAAGAGCCGGTAGCTCAGGTCGACCAGCAGATTGATGAACACATAGATGCCAGAGGCCACCAGCAGCACGCCCTGGATCACCGGATAGTCGTGGCGCAGCACGGCGTCCACGGTCAGGCGGCCCAGGCCGGGAATGGCGAACACGGTCTCGGTCACGACCACGCCGCCGATCAGCAGCGCCACGCCCACGCCGATGGTGGTGACGATGGGATTGGCCGCGTTCTTGAGCGCGTGCCAGACCACCGGGCCGGCCGCCAGGCCCTTGGCGCGGGCGGTGCGGATGTAGTCCTCGGACAGCGCCTCGAGCATGGTGGCGCGGGTCATGCGCGTGAGCAGCGCCATGTAGACCAGGCCCAGCGACAGACAGGGCAGCACCAGGTGGCGCAGGTATTGGACCAGGCCCTGGTCGGGCGGCTTGTAGCCCTGCACCGGCAGCCAGCCCAGCTTGATCGAAAAGCCATACACCAGGCTGTAGCCGATCAGGAACACCGGCACCGAGAAGGCGCAGACCGAGCCCACCATCACCAGCCGGTCCAGCCAGCGGCCGGCATGCCAGGCCGCCAGCACGCCCAGCGGGATCGCCAGCAGCACCGCGAACAGCATGGTGAAGGCGGCGATCGAGAAGGTCGGCCCCAGGCGCTGCCCGATCAGCTGCGACACCGGCATCTGCGTGGCGATGGAGGTGCCGAGGTCGCCGGTGGCGATATTGCCGACCCAGATGCCGAACTGCTGCAGCAGCGGCTTGTCCAGGCCCAGGTTCTGGCGGATCTTCTCCACGTCCTCGGCGGTGGCGTTGTCGCCCGCGATGACCGCCGCCGGATCGCCGTCCGACAGGTGGATGAGCATAAAGACCACGACCGCCACCACCGCCATGACCGGAATAACCGCCGCGATGCGGCGCAGGTTGTATTTCATGCTGCGGTCCCCCCGGAACCTGGGCCGGGCGCCGTGGCGCCCGGCGCCCGCCTTACGGCTTTTCGATGTTCCACGTGACCGGGACGCCGGCCTTGATCAGCTCGGTGCCCTTCAGGCCGCGCGTGGCGTACACGGGCTTGAACTCGCCCCACATCACGTAGGGCACGGTCTGGTAGGCGCGTTCCTGGATGCGTGCGGCCAGCTCCTTGCGCCTGCCCGCGTCGGTCTCGCGGATCCAGGCGGTGCGCAGCTCGTCCAGTTCCTTGTCGCAGGGCCAGCCCGGCAGGCTGTTGCCGCAGGCGGCCGACAGCCAGGGGTTGGTGACCGGCGTGCTGGCGTCGTAGTAGCCGCCCCAGGTCAGGAACAGGTTCCAGCCGCCCTGCGCGGGCGGATCCTTCTTCAGCCGGCGCGCGGCCAGCGAGGCCCAGTCCATGGATTGCAGGTCGACGTTGACGCCGGCCTTTTTCAGGTTCTGCGACAGCACCATCACGGCGGGCGCGCTCAGGTGGTCGGTGGGGTACAGCAGCACCACCTTCTCGCCCTTGTAGCCGGCTTCCTGCAGCAGTTGCTTGGCGCGCGCCGGGTCCGGCTTGGCGTAGGGCGCGGCGCCGGCGTCGGTGGCCAGGGGCGAGCCGCAGATGTACAGCGTGGCGCAGTAGTCGACGCGGTACTTGTCGGGGTAGCCCATGGCGGCCAGCATCTGCTTCTGGTTCACCAGGTAGTACAGCGCCTGGCGCGCGCGGGCGTCGTTGAAGGGCGGATGCAGCGTGTTCAGCACCACCATGCCCTGCGAGGCCACCGAGGTGTCCAGCTTGATGTCGGGATTGCTTTCCAGCACCGGCAGGAAGTCGGGCGTGACCTGCTCGATCATGTCCACCTCGCCGTTCATCAGCGCGGCGGTGGCGGTGTTGCCGTCGGGGATGTAGACCCATTCGACGCGGTCCACCTTGACGATCTTGCCACCGGCCAGGCCGTCCGCCGGCTCGGCGCGCGGCACGTAGGCCGGGTTCTTCACGTACACGACCTTGTTGCCCGGCACCCATTCATCGCGCTTGAACAGGAACGGACCGGAGCCCACCATTTCCGTGATCTGCGTGCTCGGATCGGTGGCGGCGATGCGCTTGGGCATGATGAAGGGCGGCAGGCCGGACGGCTTGGACAAGGCTTCCAGCACCAGGCCGAAGGGTTCCTTGAGCGTCAGCGTGAAGGTCTCCGGACCGGTGGCAGCCAGCTCGGCGCCGGCCGCGAACATGGCCTGGCCCAGCGTGTCCTTCTTGCCCCAGCGCTGGATCGAGGCCACGCAGTCCTCGGCCGTGACCGGCGTGCCGTCGCTGAACTTCAGGCCCGGGCGCAGCGTGAAGCTCCAGCGCTTGCCGTCGTCCGAGGCCTGCCAGCTGTCCACCATCTGCGGCTTGACCTGGCCCTTGCTGTCCTGCGCGAACAGCATGTCGAACACCATGTAGCCGTGGTTGCGCGTGATGTAGGCGGTGTTGAAGAGCGGGTCCAGCGTCTTCAGGTCGGCGTGCGGCACCAGCCGCAGGGTCTTGCCCTGGGCGTGCGCGCCGGTGGCGGCGCCCAGCGCCAGCAGCGCCGCCGTGGCCAGCAGGCTGAAACGTTTGATCATGGTCATCCCCTTGTATTGTGTGTCGTGGTCTTGCCCGCGGCGCGGCCTCTGCGGACCGCGCCGTGATCCCATGTCAGGCGGTCAGCGGCCATTTCGGGCGCTGCACCTTGCGGTAGGGCAGGCTGTTGTAGTCCTGCGTGATGGCGCCGGGCGTCGCGACGTAGATGACGTGCTTGGCCACCTGCGAGTACGAGGCGTAGAAGTGCTGCGAGGACTTGACCACGATGAGCTTCATCGCGGCCAGGTCGATGCCGAATTGCGTGAACATGTCCGTGCCCATGGCCTGGGTGCGCAGCGAGGTCAGCGCCAGCACCACGCCGCCCGTGCGCAGGATGGCCACGTCGCCCAGCAGCGCCGGCGTGTTGGACAGCCCCGTCATGACGGCCTCGCGCTTGAGCGCCAGCACCGTGCAGCGCAGGTCCAGCGGCTGGCCGGACACGGGCGCGACCTTGCCGCCCACGCGCAGCTGCACCTCGGCGCCCTCGCCCGCCTCGAAACAGAGCTGCACCGAGACCGGATCCCAGAACGGACCCATCGCCACGTCGTCGATGCCGCGCGCCAGCACGCGTTCCAGGATGAAGGTGGCGTCGCTGGGCGCGCCGCCGCCGGCGTTGTCCGCCGAATCGGCCAGCACCACCGGGAAGGCGCCGTGCGCCAGGGCCTGGTCCAGCGCCTCGTCGGTGGGGGGATAGGCCGGCGACAGCTGTTCGCGAAAGCCGATGATCTCCTGGCCCAGCTCGCGCGCCAGCGCCTCGGCCCGTGCCGGATCGCCGTCGGTATAGACCAGTACCTTGGCGCCCATGTCGGCGGTGTCGCCCCAGGGGAAGCCGTGGGCGATCGAGATCGACAGCACGCCGTTCTTGCCTTCCATCGCCATCAGCTTGTCGACGAAGCCGCGCATCGGCTCGCGGCTGGTGTGCATGACCGAGATCAGCTGGCAATCGAACACGCCGCGCGTCGGCTGGATGCGGCCCTCGGCCTTGGCCACGCACAGGTCGACCAGCTCGTAGGCGCGGTCCAGGATGTCGGTATGGGGGTATTCCTTGTAGCAGACGATGAGGTCGGCGGATTCCATCATGGTCGCGGTCAGGTGGCAGTGCGGATCCAGCTCCGCGCCGATCACCGTGTCCGGGCCGACGATCTCGCGCGCGCGGCGCAGCAGATCGCCCTCGCAATCGTCGTAGCCGTCGGCCACCATCGCGCCGTGCAGGCCGAACAGCGCCACGTCCACGGGGCCGGCGTTGCGCAGGTCCTGCAGCAGTTCATCGCGCAGCGTTTCATAGGCGTGGCGCGTGGTGATGCCGGCCGGCATGGCGGCGGCGGTCAGGCCTTCGACCAGCGTCCAGTCCTTGCCCTTGGCGCGTTGGCGCGCCGCCCACAGCGGGCCGGCATACATCTGCATGCGGTCAGGATGCTGGCCGGCCGGGTAGTAGCCGCGCGCGCGGTAGGCGCCCAGGCCGGTGGGGATGGGGGAAAAGGTATTGGTTTCGGTTGCCAGGGAACCGGAAAAGATCTTCATGCTGCCACTCCATGTCGAGCGTTTGCAGGGTGCGCGAGGCCGGCGCGCGTGGGAATGCTTGCGGGGAAATCAGGTCCGGTCGCCGACCCAGGCCTGCACTTCGATCTCCACGTCCACTTCCAGCGCCAGCCGCGCCTCCACCGTGGAGCGGGTCGGGAAATCGGCCTGGAAATGCTGGCGGTAGGCTTCGTTGAAATCGGCGAATTGCGCCAGGTCGGTCAGCCAGACGGTCACGCGCACCACGTCGGCCAGGCTGGCATTGGCCAGCGCCAGCGTGTCCTTGATGCGGGCGATGGCCGCGTGGGTCTGCTCGCGGATGTCGCCGCGCACGACCTTGCCGTCGGCGTCCATCGGGATCTGACCCGACAGGAACAGGAAGCCGCCGGCGCGGGTGGCGCGCGAAAACGGCAACGGCAGGGTGCTGGGATAACGGGTGATGGCGGTCATGGTGACGTCCGGAAAACAGGTGGAAGGAAAAAAGGGATCAGCGCAGGCGGCCCGGACGCATGGCCAGGGCGTCGACGCCATGCGCGCGCAGCGCGTCGGGCACCGGCTGGCGCTCGACCAGCGCGGCCGCCAGTTCCGAGGCCGCGGCGGCGGTCTGAATGCCGTAGCCGCCCTGCGCCGCCAGCCAGAAGAAGGCCGGCGCGGCCTCGTCCCAGCCCACCACGAAGTCGCCGTCGCGCACGAAGGAGCGCAGGCCGGCCCAGGTGTGCTTGGGGCGCCGTATCGTCAGCGAGGTGGCTTCCTCGATGCGGTAGATGCCGGTGGCCACGTCCAGTTCCTCCGGCGCCACGTCGTGCGCGTCGACCGGGTCCGCATTGGCCGGCGAGCCCAGCAGTTGGCCGGCGTCGGGCTTGAAGTAATAGCTTTCGTCCACGCCCACCACCGCCGGCCAGGCGGAGAAATCCACGTCGGGCGGGCCGTTGAAGGTGAAGGCGGTGCGGCGGCAGGGCTGCAGGCCGACCGGCGAGGCGGCGCACAGCGCGGCCACGTGATCGGCCCAGGCGCCGGCCGCGTTGATGATGGCGCGCGCGCGCAGCGTGGCGCCGTCGGCCAGCGTCAGCGTCCAGACGCCGTCGGCGTGGCTGGCCGCGCGCAGCTCGGCATTGGCGCGCAGGGTGGCGCCGCGCGCCCGCATGCCGCGCAGAAAGCCCTGGTGCAGTCCATGCACGTCAATGTCGCGCGCGTCCGGCTCTTCCAGCGCGCCGCACAGCTGCTCGGCGCGCAGGCAGGGCACGCGCGCGGCGGCGGCCTGCGGTTCGATCAGGCGGACGTTGTCGGAATGCCGGCGGAATTCGTCGTAGGTCTGCTGCAGCAGGTCGCGCTGTTCGGCGGTGGCCACGTACAGCACGCCGCGCGGGTGCAGCAGCGGATGCTCGGTGAAGCCCTCGGGCGGATTCTCGTAGAACGCGCGGCTGGCGCGGGTCAGCGCCTGGATCTGCGGCGTGCCATAGGTTTCCATGAACATGGCCGCCGAGCGGCCGGTCGAGTGGTAGCCGGGCTGCGCCTCGCGCTCCAGCACGATTACGCGGGCATGCGCGCTCAGGCGGTAGGCCACGGAAGCGCCGGCGATGCCGGCGCCGATCACTGCATAGTCCGAAATGAGGTCTGGGTTCATCGCTGCGTCGGAGAAAATTCTATTATTTGATAATTCTCAAATACGATAATTAGATGGCGGCACGGAGGTAATAGGGGGTTGTACTGATGGCGCCTGCCGCGTCCTCGTCGCCGCGCCTGCCGTCCTGGCGCGGGCGGTGCTATCGTTCGCCCGTCTTCCCGCAACGCCGCGCCGCTTCATGTCCGACCATCCCGCCGCTTCCACCCCGCCGACCGCCATCCCCGACAGCGAATCGCGGCCCTTCGTGCGTGATATGGGCGACCGGCGCTCGCTGCATTTTTCCGAGCAGGTCATCCAGAGCAGCATGTCGCTGCTGAATCCGGACGCGCTGGAGCTGGAGTACACGCGCATGATGATGGGCTTCGTGCTGTTCAATCCCGAGCCCGAGCGCATCGTGATGGTGGGCCTGGGCGGCGGCTCGCTGGCGAAGTTCTGTCATCGGCACCTGCCGCGTTCGCAGGTCGAGGCGCTGGAGATCAATCCGGCGGTCATCGCGCTGCGCGGCGATTTCATGGTGCCGCCGGACGACGGGCGGTTCCGCGTCATCGCCTGTGACGCGGCCGAATTCCTGCGCGACGCGTCGGACCACGCCGACGTGATCCTGCTCGACGGCTTTGGCGACCAGGGCATGCCCGACGCGCTGTGCTCGGAGGCGTTCTATGCCGATTGCCTGCGCGCCTTGCGCGACGACGGCCTGCTGGTGATCAACTTCCACGTCAATCATCCGCTGTACCACGAGTACCTGGCCCGCGTGCGCGAGTCCTTCGGCGCGGCGATGTTCGAGGTGGTGGATGACGACATGACCAACAGCATCGTGTTCGCCTGCAAGGGCGAGCTGCTGGACGATCCGGCGTCGGCGCAGCTGCGCCGGCCCGAGGCGCTGTCCAAGGATGCGTGGCGTCAGCTGATGCCGACCTTGCGCGTCATCGGCGCGACGCTGACGCTGCGCTAGTGTGCTGTCCCGTAGGTACGTCCGCATGACGAAATTCATCCATAGACGTCAGGGCTAGGCGCAAACCGCAGCGATACCCGTAGGTATCGCGAGGATTTGCAACGACGCCATGGCGGCTAGGGGTGGATTTCGTGCGGGCGTATCTGCGGGACAGCACACTAGGCGCGCCGGCGGGCGGCCGGCGCGGGCCCATGGGCTGCCGGTGTGCTTGCGGCTTGCCGTGATCACGGCCCGGCCGGCCACGATTTCGGACTCTTCCCATTCCCGCATTCCCAGGCAGCCGCTAGAGTGGCCGCCAGCACTTGCCTGTTCCCCGGCGGCGCGAACCGGCAAGCGCTTGATTCCTGACAAATGGCGGCAAATGACCCGTCACTTCAAATTATGTAAGTTGTTAAAGATTGTATATATTGCAGCTTCGCTAAATGTCAGAAATGCGGCCCGTCAGAGGCCAAGGGAAATTTTCAGGAGAAGCTTGATGTTGGGTACGGTGGTGAAAGCAGGCACGCTGGCGCTGGTGTCGGTGTTGATGGCGGGTTGCGCAACGGAGCGGTCGAAGTCCGTCGCCGTGCCCGCGACGGTGGCGGCAAGCACGCCTTACCAGGGCCCGCGCAGCCCGATTTCCGTGGGCAAGTTCGACAACCGCACGGACTTCCTGCGCGGCGTGTTCTCCGACGGCGTGGACCGCCTGGGCGGCCAGGCCAAGACCATCCTGACCAGCCATCTGCAGCGCACCGGCCGCTTCCAGGTCATGGACCGCCAAAACCTGTCCGAGATCGCCCAGGAAGCCGCTTTCAACAAGCAGGCCAACAAGATCAAGGGCGCGCGCTACGTGGTCACCGGCGACGTCACGGCCTTCGGCCGCAAGGTGACAGGCGACCAGCAGCTGTTCGGCATCCTGGGGCGCGGCAAGGAGCAGGTGGCCTACGCCAAGGTCGATCTCAACGTGGTCGACGTGACCAGCTCCGAAGTCGTCTATTCCGCGTCGGGCGCGGGCGAGTACAGCCTGTCCAACCGTGAAGTGATCGGCTTCGGCGGCTCGGCCGGCTACGACTCCACGCTCAACGGCAAGGTGCTGGACCTGGCCATCCGCGAGGCCGTGGATCGCCTGGTCGACGGCATCACGCAAGGCGCCTGGGCGCCCTCGGCCAACTAAAAGGGGAAACCATCATGATGAAGACGATGGCGCAGCCGCGCCGGACGGCGTTCGCCCGTACGGGTCGCGTGCTGGCGATCACGGCGCTGGCCGGCCTGCTGGGCGCTTGCGCGCAGCAGCCCAAGAGCCTGTACACCTGGGAAGGCTATCAACCCACCGTGTACGCCTACCTGAAGGAAGACGGCAACGATTACGCCGTGCAGGCGCAGACGCTGGAAAAGAGCGTCGAGAAGGCGCGCGCCACCAACCGCGAACTGCCTCCTGGCTTTCGCGCGCACTTGGGCATGCTGTACCTGAAGATGGGCGACGGCGAAAAGGGCGTCGAGCAGCTGCAGGGCGAAAAGCAGGCCTTTCCTGAATCCACGCCGTTCATGGATTTCCTGATGCGCAACGCGGGCAAGCCCGCCGCTACGCCGCAAGCGCAGGCCACGGCGCAAGGCCAGGCCGAGACGCAAGCTCAGGCCGAGACGCCGGCCGCCGAACCCGCCGCCAAGACCGCGCCGGCCGTGCCGAAGAAGAAAGGGAGCTGAACATGATGAAATCACTGCGCTTGGCCATGCTGGCCATCGTCGCCCTGCTCGCCGGTTGCGCCGGTCCGCAGCGCAACGTGGACTACACCGCGTTCCGTGAAAGCAAGCCGGCTTCCATCCTGGTGCTGCCGCCGCTGAATACGTCCGTCGACGTGGCCGCGTCCGCCGCCGTGCTGTCGCAAGCGACGTTGCCGCTGGCCGAGTCCGGCTACTACGTGGTGCCGGTTGCCGTCATGGAAGAGACCTTCCGCCAGAACGGCCTGACCACGCCGGACGACATCCATGCCCTGCCCGCCTCGCGCCTGCGCGAGATCTTCGGCGCCGACGCGGCCTTGTATATGACGGTCAAGGAATACGGAGCCAGCTACAAGGTGATCTCCAGCAATGTCACCGTGTCCATCGACGCGACGCTGCTGGACCTGCGCAGCGGCGCCAAGCTCTGGGACGGACACCAGACCATGGCGCAGGCCAGCAACAGCAGCGGCGGCCTGATCGGCATGCTGGTGCAGGCGGTGGTGGACCAGGTGGTCAACACGCTGTCCGATCGCAGCTATGGCGTGGCCGGCATGACCAGCAACGCCCTGCTCAGCGCCGGCACGCAAGGCGGCATCCTGTACGGTCCGCGTTCGCCGCGTTACGCGGGGCAGTAAGGCTCCAATCCGCGTCGTCCGCAGGTCGCCGATGGCGGCCAAGCCAAGGCCCCGCTCGCCGTTTGGAATCGGCG